>JACROP010000149.1:18374-29229 GCA_016214385.1 Nitrospirota bacterium | reverse complement strand
CAGGGATATTTGCAATTTCGTCCTTCACGATCACTACAAAATCCGGCTTACTTTCAAGGATAAATGAAACAATCTCTCCTGGGTCAGCCAATTGAATATGCCGACCTTGCGCATAGTATGCCACGCGGGAATCTGTAGAGAGTATGGAAGTCGTTTTGAATTACCGTGAGAAGTATTATGGAATAAATGCAAAGGATGAAAAGAATCTACTTTCAAATTATCTTTTACAAAACAACGGCACAGCGATTAAAAACAAACTTACAGAATATAAGAACTGGTGGAATTTGAATAAGGACAAGGCAATAAGTCTGTGATCCACGAAGGGACACGAAGGGGCACGAAGGAATAGGACACGGATGAACACAGAAACGGCGGGTTTTAAAAAACATGAAAAAGAATTTTAAAAAATATGGGATGGAACAATGAAAAGAAATATTAAATTTAAGATTCTGCGCATATCAGTGTTAATCTGTGTCCTGCTTATAATGAATCTATATGTTTATGCAGAACCTCTTGATTCCATTCAGATTTTAAAAATCTCCCCTCAGGACGAGAGGGCGGTTGTGAAGACGCCGGATGGGAAAGTACAAATTGTAAGGACAGGTGACCTGTTACGGGTTGCGAGTTCCCCCGTTAAAAAATACAGGGCAGGCGAGTTAAAGGTAGTCGAGATTACTAAGGGAAGAGTTGTGTTTGAAGAGAAAACGGATAAAGGGATTGAGACGGTAATTATAAGGGTTGAAGATGGGAAGCAGAGGGTGGAGAGGATTAAGAAGACGGTGGATAAACAGCAACAGCTTTATGCACCGATCCACTGAGGACACTAAAAAATAGGACACGGATGATCACGGGAAAGGCAGATTTAAAAATAAAAAGAAAGGCTTTAAGAAGATTATGAGAAAAAACAAAAAGAATAATTTTTTAATAAACCTTTTATCTGTGCTTATCTGTGTGTATCTGTGTCCTATTTTACTTTCTGTGTCCTTTGCCCAGGAATTCACTGCCAAAACCCTCGGAAATTATGGAAATGTGACGGTTATAGAGGTAACAGGGAATTATGATGCAAAGAATCCTGATGGCACAATTAACTCAGTGCCGAGAGAGACGATAGCAAAGGAGTTCTTCAATATCCATAAGGATGAATATGACTTTCTTGTTATCTTCTCTAACTTTGACTTTCAGATGCCAGAAACAGAGGTAAAGGCATTTTATCTTGGTGTTAAGAATGATGCGCAGGGTATAGGAATGCCTCTTTTTGATAATTCTAATCTCTTTGGTAGCAATGGAAAGCTTCAAGGAATCATAGATATGGGGAATATTTCAACCCTCGTTGTAGATCCCCTTGACCCGAAATTAGAGGAGACCCTTTCCATCCTTGCCCATGAAAAGATGCACAGGTGGGGTGCCCATGTAAGGTTTAAGGATTCGTTAGGAAATATCAGTTCAGCCCTCCTCGGAAAGGATAGTGATCACTGGAGCTTCCTGCTTAATTCATACGGATCTGTGCTTTATGGAAACAAGTGGCAGGACAATGGTAATGGCACATTCACATCAATAGCTGCCCAGAAATACTACAGCCCCCTTGATTTATATCTCATGGGATTTAATGACAGATCTCAGGTGCCACCGATGCTCCTTATAGAAAAAAAGGCTGCCAAGTAAAAAATGCATACCGCGTTTGAGGCCGTTCCTAAAAGGGGCTCTTTAAAGAACCATTAATTATAGTCGCCTATCAGTGTTCCTATAGGCATACTAAATTATTGGGTGCTGGCTTGCAGTGTCTTTCCCATGACTCCTCATTCGTTCCTATCCATATCTTGAAGGATTTTCTAATGAACCACAACATTTTGTGTTTAAAAGATTTTTTAAAATTTTTTTCTTGACAACCATCAATATGCTGGTGGTAGAATGTGCCAGAAAGTGGAGGATAATTTGCCTGAGTTTTCTGGTAAATATTATTACACCTTGGATCCAAAAGGGCGAATCATTGTCCCTGCTCCTTTTAGAGAGATTCTTTCTTCAAATTATAGCCCAAGACTAATTTTTGTCAATGATGCCTTTGACAGATGTCTGCGTGCTTACCCGATTGATGAATGGAACAGTCATATGGAGAAGGTAAAAAAATTACCGCAGAGTTTAGAGGAAGTCAAATTCTACATGCGCAGGGTTGTTGCATCGGCAGTTGAATGCGAGATAGATAAGCAGGGCAGGACACTTATCCCTTCTTCCCTGAGGGAAGATGCTGGATTGAACGGTGATGTTGTCCTGGCAGGACAGATTGACAGAATAGAGGTCTGGGACAGGAAGGAATGGGATGGGGTTGCAGACCCGTCAAAGATAGACAGGAAAACATATGCAGAACGCCTTGCAAGTCTCGGGTTATAAATGGTGGCATTACATGTACCTGTTATGCTGGAGGAAGTTTTGGAGGCATTGAATCTTAAAGACCATGGAGTATATGTGGACGGGACCCTCGGCACTGCCGGACATGCAGAGGCACTGTTGAAGAGGGTTCCAAAAAGCACACTTATTGGTTTTGATATTGATGAGGAGGCGCTAAAAATAGCAAGAGAGAGATTAAAGGACTACAGGGTGCATCTCCTCAGAGAAAATTTTTCAAATATAAAGGCAGCGGTTGCCGAACTTGGCTATAAGGAAGTAAACGGCATCATTTTTGACCTGGGACTCTCCATGCTCCAGTTACAGTCCCCTGGACGTGGTTTCAGTTTCTTGAAAGACGAACCCCTGGACATGAGAATGGACATAAAGCAGGAACTCACAGCCATGAAAATAGTGAATACTTATTCTGAGTCTGAGCTTTCAAAAATTCTGTGGCAGTATGGTGAGGAGAGGTTCTCCAGAAAAATAGCGAGGGCTATTGTCAATATCCGCAGGACGATGCCGATAAGGACATGCAGAGATCTGGCCTCGATAATTGAGAGGGTTATAAAAAGAAGGGGAAGGATTCACCCGGCTACAAGGAGTTTCCAGGCCTTGAGGATTGCGGTTAACAGAGAACTTGAGGCATTGACCGAGGGAATAGATGAAGGGACGCAAATCCTTTCGAGGGGTGGCAGATTTTGCATTATATCTTATCATTCTCTCGAAGACAGAATTGTCAAAAACTCTTATAAGAAACTGGCATCACAGGGGCTTCTCAGTATTGTGACTAAAAAACCAATAGTGCCAGGCAGAGAAGAAGTTATAAGGAATCCATCGGCAAGGAGTGCAAAACTCAGGGTGGCAGAGAGGTTGTAGATGAGAAAAAGGACGAAGAAGAGCGCAGGAAGGTTTCTTTTTAAATCTTGTTTTGTCCTGTGCCTTCTATGCGGAGTTTTCGCTCTCGTATGGTTAAGAGCTGCAGTTACAAATCTTGAATATGAACTCGGGCAGCTCGAAAGAGAAAAGGTAGAGAGTATAAGGTACGGAAAAGCAATAACAGCAGAGCGGGCAAAACTCTGTTCTGTAAAGAGAGTTGAAGAAGTAGCGTTAAAAAAACTTGGCATGACCCTTCCTGAGAGGGAAAAAGTATTTCTTGTAAAACGCAGCCGTGATGTGGTGCCTTATGCCGTAGCAATGAAAAGAAATCCAGACAGGTTAAATAAATGAATGACAGACCTGGTCGCACCGACAAAAGGGCAACCATATTGGTCACAATAATAATTTTTGGGTTCTCAATAATATTTTTCAGATTGATGGCCCTTATGATTTTTGAACATAAAACCCTCGCTCAGAAAGCACGAATGCAGTATCTGAGGGTAGAGGCACTGAAGCCTAAAAGGGGCGCTATATACGATAGGAAGATGAGAGAGATGGCAGTGAATATTGACACGAACTCTCTTTATGGAGTGCCATCACAGGTGGTGAATACAAAAAATCTCTCTAAGAGTCTTTCACCTATTATAAATGTTGGTTCGAGGCAGATTGAGACCAAACTTTCATCAGATAAAAACTTTGTATGGCTTGCAAGAAAACTCGATGATAAGACAGCGGCAAGGATAAGGGTTTTGAAACTTGAAGGGGTTGGTTTTTTAACAGAGGCAAAACGTTATTACCCGAAAGCTATACTGGCCTCCCATGTTATTGGCTTTGCTGACATTGATAATCAGGGGCTTGAGGGCGTGGAGCTCAAATATGATAGTTATATAAAAGGGATAGGTGGAAAAGCCTTCCACGGCAGGGATGCCCGTGGCAATAGTCTTTCTGATGGCATTACAAATGATATTCCTGGTGCAAGCATAGTCCTGACAATAGATGAAGGCCTTCAATATATAACAGAGAGAGAGCTGGAAAAGGCCATGGCAAAATGGCAGGCAAAGGCAGCAACGGCAATAATGATGGACCCCATGACAGGTGAGATGCTTGCTATGGCCAACAGGCCTGCTTATGACCCTAATTTTTCGAGCCGGGCTTCTCCTCCGGCAAGGCGCAACAGGGCTATTACAGACATATATGAGCCCGGCTCGACTTTTAAAGCTGTTCTGGCTGCAGGCGCGCTGGAGGAAGCAGTGGTATCTATGGGTGATAAATTTGATTGTTCCAAAGGCTTTATAGAAATTAACAGAAGAATAATCCGTGACGTCCATAAACATGAGGTATTGACCTTCAGCGAAGTAATACAAAAATCATCCAATGTCGGAACTATACAGTTAAGCCTGAGGATGGGTAAGGATAAATTTTATAAATACATTAAGGCTTTTGGTTTTGGGGAGAAGACAGATATAGACCTCATAGGAGAAGTGAGCGGCATTTTAAGGAAGCCTGAAAATTGGTCCGGGACATCGATTGCTTCAATTGCAATAGGGCAGGAAATCGGCGTTACTCCGCTACAGATCCTCGGGGCCTACGCAGCTATTGCCAATGGCGGCAATTTGATGAAGCCCTACATCGTCTCTGAGATAATTGATTCTTCTGGTGATACATTGAAAACTTTTTCGCCAAAAATCGAAAGGCGGGTTATATCTGAGGCAACTGCAAGAAAAATGGTAAATGTGTTAAAGACAGTGGTTGAAGAAGGAGGGACTGCAGGACAGGCCGCCATTAAAGGAAATTTTGTAGCAGGGAAAACAGGCACAGCCCAGATAGTTGAGCCTGAAACAGGGAAATATTCAAAGACTAAATATATAAGCTCTTTTGTTGGGTTTGTGCCTGCTGACAATCCGAAGATTGCCTTAATTGTGGTCATCCATGAACCAAAAGGTGCCATATATGGTGGAACTGTAGCTGCCCCTGTATTTAAAAATATAGTTGACCAGGCCCTTGCCTATCTCAATGTTCCTCTGGAAAAAGAAGACAGCAATACTCTACTTGTCAGAAGATGACCATTGGTGAACTTTGTAAGGGGCTGAAGATAGAAAGATGTTATGGCTCATTTGATAGAGAAATAAAAGGGATTGCATATGATTCAAGACTTGTAAAAGAGGGTTTCTTATTTGTGGCTATTAAGGGGTTTTTAACTGATGGCCATAAATATATCAAAGACGCTTTAAAGAGGGGGGCGGTAGCAGTGGTTGTAGAGCAGGAAGTTGATCTTCATTCGGAGATGACTTTTCTCAAGGTTGCCGATACGCGCGAAGCCCTGGCTCTCCTTTCATCTGCCTTTTATAATTATCCATCTCAAAAATTGTCTCTTGTTGGAGTTACCGGAACTAACGGTAAGACCACCACAACCTATATAACAAAAAGTATTCTCAATTCATGGGATAAAAAGGTTGGCCTTTTAGGAACGATTCAGTATATAATAGCAGACAAAGTTATTGCAGCGCCTCATACGACTCCAGAATCCCTTGACCTACAGGGGTATCTAAGGGATATGGTGGAAAATGGGGTTGAGTATGTTGTGCTTGAGGTATCCTCCCACTCTCTGGCCCTTAAGCGGGTAGAGGGTTGCAGTTTCAAGGTTGCTGTATTCACAAACTTTACTCAAGACCACCTGGATTTCCACGGCACAATGGACAATTATCTTAAAGCCAAAAAGAAACTATTTGGCTACCTCACGCATGATGGGAGCGCTGTGCTGAACTGGGACGACCCAGCAGTAAGAAGTATTGCAGAGGAGCTTCGGTGCAGGGTTATAACCTATGGTTTTGGTGATGGTGCGATGCTTAAAGTTAGAGATGTTAAGAGTAATATGAGCGGGCTTTCCTTTAAGGTTCAAACTCCAGACGCAGAGTTTTCTGTAACTTCTCCCCTTGTGGGGCGCAACAATGTATATAACATCCTCGCTGCTGTTGGTTCGGCCTATTCACTTGGAGTAGGAGAAGAGGCCATAGTAAATGGCGTGAGAAAAGTTGAACCTGTCCCTGGACGTTTTGAAAGGGTTGACCTCGGGCAGGGTTTTCTTGCTGTGGTTGATTATGCCCATACCGAGGATGCCCTGAGGAGATTGATTGAGGAGGCAAGGAATATAACGAGAGGTAAAGTTATTACGGTCTTTGGCTGCGGAGGTGACAGAGACAGGGGCAAGAGGCCAAAGATGGGTTCTGTAGCGTCACAGTTGAGTGATTTTGTAATTGTTACCTCTGACAACCCGAGGACCGAAGACCCGGAGAAAATAATAAGCGATGTAGCTGCTGGTATAACAAAGAACAATTATGCAGCGCTGCCTGACAGGGCAGAGGCTATCAGGGCAGCAGTAGAGAGGGCCAGGGATGGGGATACTGTCCTCCTTGCAGGAAAGGGCCATGAGGATTATCAGGAGATTAAAGGAATGCGCTATCCATTTAGCGATAGAGAAGTTCTGAGAGAGACAATTTTAAAGACAGTGAACAGTGAACAGTGAACAGAAGACAGATATGGCATTGACCGTAGAAGAAATTATTAAAGCAACTGGTGGAAGGCTCCTTGCCGGTAACGGTGTTTTGTTTTCAGGGGTCTCGATTAATTCGAAAACCATACTGAAGGATGAGATATTCTTTGCATTGAGGGGGCGGAGATTCGATGGCCATGACTTTCTTGATGAGGCCCTCGCAAAAGGCGCGGGGGCAGTTGTGAATTTTCCACCCATGAAACCGCCGAAAGGGAAGGTTGTTATTTGTGTAGACAATACGCTGAAGGCCCTGCAGCAACTGTCACATTATAAAAGGACAATGCAGAAAGTCCCTGTTATTGCCATTACAGGGAGCAACGGTAAAACAACGACCAAGGAGATGACAGCAGCAGTTCTTTCAAAGCGGTTCAAGGTTCTTAAAAATGATGGCAATCTTAACAATCATATAGGTGTGCCCCTGAGTCTCCTTAAGCTCACGAATGAAGATGAGGTTATAGTCCTTGAGATGGGGATGAGTGCAAAAGGCGAAATAAGGAAGCTCTGTGAAATTGCTGTCCCAACTCACGGGGTTATTACAAATATAGGTTTTGCCCACCTCGAGACCCTTAAAGACATCAGGGCTGTGAGGGATGCAAAACTTGAAATCCTCAGTGGACTTGACGTGGCTATTGTTAATGCTGATGACTCCTTTCTTATGGAAGGCGTAGCCCCTTTTAAAGGCAGGGTTATTACCTTTGCAGTGGACAACAATGCTGATGTGAAGGCCGATGATATCTTTAAAACTGAAAAGGGAAGTAACTTCACATTGCATTTTAACGATGGGTCGTTGCGACCAGGCAGGAAAATAAAGATAGCATTGGGTGTCCATGGCGTGTTTAACATCTATAACGCCCTGGCTGCCTCAGCAGTGGGCCTTTCTCTGGGCATTTCCTTAGATGAGATAAAAGAGGCCATTGAAGGCTATGCAGGTTTCCCTATGAGATTCGAGATTATGAGATGCGGGGAAATAACAATAATAAACGATGCATACAATGCAAACCCATCATCCATGCGTGAGGCACTGAGAGAACTTGTAAACTTAAGAGGCACTGGCGGAGAAAGGCTTATTGCAGCCCTCGGAGATATGCTTGAGTTAGGTGCAATTGCAGGGGAGGCCCACAGGGCTCTGGCAGGGCTGCTATCCGAGCTCGGTATTGATGTATTTATAGCTGTCGGGGAGATGATGGGCATTGCTGCACTGGAGGCTAAAGGCATGGAGGTTCACAGGTTTAAGGATGCAGATGAGGCCAGGCAAAACATCTCTAACATCATCAGGCAGGGAGACATAATACTCGTTAAGGGTTCAAGGGCAATGGGCATGGAGAGAGTCATGGAGGGCATAATTTCCAACTCATCTGATCCGCTGAGGCAGCTATGTTAGGTGACCTTTTTTATAATCTGCACGATATTTTTTCTCCCTTTAATGTATTCAAATACATTACCTTCAGGACTGCCCTCGCAGTGATTACCGCCCTCTTTCTCAGTTTTGTGCTTACCCCATTGATGATAGACAGACTCAGGCGGTTAAGCCTTACCCAGTATATAAGGGAAGACGGGCCAAAGGCTCACCATGAAAAGGCAGGGACTCCGACCATGGGTGGTGTGTTAATTCTCATGTCGATAATAATAACTGTTCTGATGTGGGGCGACCTGCAAAATAAATACATATGGATAATGCTTTTTGCCATGGTCGGGTTTGGTCTTATTGGTTTTGCTGACGATTATCTTAAGATTATTGGACGGAATTCTAAAGGACTGAGGGCATGGTATAAATTCGGGGCGCAGATATTTCTTGCCCTTGCAATAGGGCTTTTGCTTTATTACGACCCGAAAGACCCGTACGGCTCGGTGCTCAGCATTCCATTTTTTAAGAAATGGCTCATAGATATAGGATGGTTTTACATCCCATTTTCAATTCTTGTAATTGTAGGCTCTTCAAATGCGGTAAACCTTACCGATGGAGTGGATGGCCTTGCCATAGGGCTTGTTGGAATAGCAACATTGGCCAATGGTGCTCTTGTATATATATCAGGGCATTCAGGTTTTGCCAAGTATCTACAGGTCCTCTACCTGCCCGGGACAGGAGAGCTTACGGTTTTCTGTGGCGCTATGTTTGGCGCCTCCCTGGGCTTTCTCTGGTACAACAGTTATCCTGCAGAGATATTTATGGGAGATGTGGGCTCTCTTGGCCTTGGTGGTGCCCTCGGGACCTTAGCTGTTCTAACAAAGCATGAAATAGTCCTTGCAATAGTTGGAGGGATCTTTGTCATTGAGGCCCTTTCAGTAATATTACAGGTGGCATCGTATAAGCTTACTGGCAAAAGGGTTTTCAAGATGGCTCCCATCCATCATCATTTTGAGCTGAAGGGATGGCCTGAGCCAAAAGTGATAGTCAGGTTCTGGATTGTAGGGATAGCACTTGCCCTGTTAAGTCTTACAACCCTTAAATTGAGGTGAGTATGAAAAAACAGTTCAAAGTTCAAAGCTTCGCCCTGAGGGTTTCGAAGGGTTCAAAGTTCAAAGTTGATGAAAGAAAAATTTTGTTTCTCATCGTCTTTTTTTTATTCACTATTCACTACCCATTGTTTACTGCATCTGCCGAGGCATCTGCCCTTACAGCACGGGGGGCTGTTGTAATGGAGGCTTCGACAGGCAGGTTATTGTTTGCCAAAAATCCTGACCTGAGGCTTGCCCCGGCAAGCACGGCAAAGATAATGACAGCGATTATTGTTGTTGAAAGGGCAGACCTCGATGAAAGTGTAACTATTAGCTCAAGGGCTACGTCCCAGTCAGGCTCAAGATTACATCTTAGAAGGGGTAATACAATCAGAATCGAGGACCTGCTTTACGCTTCACTTATGGAGTCAGCCAATGATGCCACAGTAGCACTTGCCGAAGCTGTTGCCGGTAGTGAGAGAGAGTTTGTAAAACTTATGAACCAGAAGGCCATTCAGATCGGCGCAGCCGACACCAGATACGTTAATGCTACAGGTCTTCCAGGGAAAGGCCAATATATAACTGCCTATGACCTATCAAGGATAATGCGTTATGCCATGAGGAATCCTGTTATAAAAGAAATCCTCTCGACAAAAGCCAGAGAGATAAACACTGACAGTGGTAGGAATATCTTTGTCAGAAATTCAAATAAACTCCTCTGGAGAGAAGACGATATGATTGGCGGGAAAACTGGTTTTACCAGGGCAGCAAGGCACTGCTTTGTTGGCGTGGCTGAAAAAGATGGTTCAGAGGTCATATCTGCTGTCCTGGGGAGTTCAAGCAGAAATAAGCTCTGGGCAGAGGCCAACGGACTTTTTGAAAGAGGATTCAGGGTTATAGACATGCAGGAGGAGCCGGCAGTGTATGTTGTGAAGACAGACTTTAAAGATAGAAAGCCTTTAGCCAGAAAAGCAAGGTCTAAAAAGATTAAAAAGAGGGCATCAAAGGGCACAACCACTAATGTTTATAAAAAAGCTGATAAGGGAGCAGGTCTTGTTTACAAAGGAATGGATAAAGGGAATCAAGGATAAGAGGGCTCTTGTTGTAGGTCTTGGCCGCAGCGGCCTGGGAGCAGCAAACCTTCTTGCCTCTTTTGGCGCAAAGGTTTCTGTAACAGAGAAGAAGGGTCTTGAAGATTTGAAGGAGTATATTGAAAGGCTTGACCCATCAGTTGTGGTTCATGCTGGCGGGCATACAGAGGAGTTATTCAGAATGGCTGATTTGATAGTTATAAGTCCAGGGGTACCACTTGATATAGAACCAATGAAAGTTGTCAGGAGAGGAGAAGTTCCAGTCATTGGAGAGCTTGAGCTTTCATTTAATACTGTAACAACACCTTTTATAGCTATAACTGGAACCAATGGAAAATCTACCGCAACCACCCTTATTGACATTATGTTAAGAAAGAGCGGTTTCAGGACGATATGCGGTGGAAATATAGGGAATGCATTAACGGAAGAGATATTAAAGATAGTGACAAGAGACAAGGGACAAGAGACCAATTCAGAGACAAGAGACAAGGGACAAGAGACAAGTAAATATAATAACTCG
>JACROP010000149.1:0-18356 GCA_016214385.1 Nitrospirota bacterium | reverse complement strand
CTTGAAAAGTCACTCGTCACTCGTCACTCGTCTCTTGATTTTATCGTGGCAGAGGTGTCAAGTTTTCAACTCGAAACAATAGCTAAATTCAAACCCAGGGTTGCTGCGATTCTGAACATAACACCCGACCACCTCGACCGATATGAAGATATGAATGCGTATATAAATGCAAAGGCCAGGATTTTTGAAAATCAAGGGCCTGAAGATTACCTGATTCTTAATGCAGATGATCCGGAGACTATGAAAGTTAAAAGTGAAAAGTTAAAAGTGAGAAGTGAAAGACCCAAAATATATTATTTTAGTCGTAAGAGGGAGGTCGAAGGGGTCTATTTAAAGGATGGAATGATTTGCTGTAATTTTATTGACTCGTCACTCGTCACTCGTCACTCGTCACTTATTGCTGCCAGTGAGATAAAGATTAAAGGAGTCCACAACCTGGAAAATGCTATGGCTGCCTCTGCTATAGCGCTTGTATCAGGATGTCCAGCACAGGCTGTCAGGGATGTCCTCGTGGATTTTCCTGGCCTCGAGCACAGGCTGGAGTTTGTAGAGGAAATTGATGGGGTAAGTTTTATAAATGATTCAAAGGGAACCAATGTCGGAGCGGTTGTGAAATCTCTTGAAAGTTTTCAAGGGATAATCCTGATCATGGGTGGAAGGGATAAGGCTTCGGATTTCTCAATTTTGAAGGATATGGTGAGACAGAGGGTTAAGACACTAATTCTCTTAGGAGAGGCAAAAGAGAAGATTGCAAAAGCTCTCGGCAGTTTTACCGAGACGGTTTTTGTAAGGGATATGAGAGAGGCCGTGGAGATTTCAGCGGCAAAGGCCAGGAGGGGAGATGTTGTCATGCTTTCTCCCGGGTGTGCGAGCTTTGATATGTTCAGGGACTTTGAAGACAGGGGCAGAAAATTTAAAGAGGCGGTGAGGGAGTTAAAGGGTGCTTTACTCTAAGGTAAAAGGAAAGGATATTGTTATCCCTGTTTTAGCTCTTGTTGGTATCGGGATTCTTATGGTCTATAGCTCCACAGCAGTCATAGCTTTCAAGAAGTTTGGTAATGGATTTCACTACCTTAAGAATCATCTGTTTACAGTCTTTCTTGGATTCATCGCAATGATATTCCTGTCGAGGGTTAATTATCAGAGACTGAGGCCTTTTGTTATCCCTATGCTTGTTATTTCTGTAATACTTCTCTTATTGGTTTTTATACCTTATGTGGGAGTTTCTGCTGGAGGGGCGCGGCGGTGGCTCAAGCTATGGCCTTCAACCTTTCAGCCTTCAGAACTTGCAAAAATAGCAATGGTTATTTTCCTGGCCGACTATATGAGTAAAAAACAAGAGGAAATGAAAAGCTTCAGATATGGGTTTCTTATTCCAGTTTCCATTATGGGAATTTTTCAAGGTCTATTTTTGATGCAGCCTGATTTTGGTGCGGCCATTAGTTTCGGGATTCTTACAATGTGTCTCCTTTTTATCGGCGGCACAAGATGGGTTCATATTTTGGGTTTTGTGCTGATGACCATACCGCTGATTTATAAACTTCTTTTATCTGTCCCGTACAGAATGAAGAGGATAAAAGCCTTTCTTGACCCCGAGCAGGACCCTCTCGGTAGCGGGTTTCAGCTTATGCAGTCTTTTATTGCCTTTGGCAGCGGCGGTCTTACAGGAGTGGGGCTGGGGAGTAGCCGCCAGAAGTTGTTTTTCCTTCCAGAATCACATACAGACTTTGTTTTTTCCATTATAGGGGAGGAGCTCGGGTTTATAGGGACAGTTATTGTGCTGGGCTTTTTTATGTGGCTTTTCATAAAGGGTGTGAAGATAGCAATGCGCTCTGACAACGCCTTTGCTTATTATCTTGCCATTGGTCTTACACTTATGATAGGGATTCAGGCCCTTGTTAATTTTGCCGTATCCACAGGTTTAATGCCGACCAAAGGGCTTCCACTCCCTTTTATCAGTTATGGTGGCTCATCACTTCTGGTGAACATGGCAGCAATAGGCATACTCATCAATGTATCAAGAAATTCTGTGCATAATCCATTTTCCGTAATCGATAGAGCTAAACTAATCCCCCCTTCTTCTTCCTCTTTTACTAAAGGGGGGAGGGGGGATTATTCAGATGCTATTTACGGGCATGGTTCGTGGATGCGGTTCACGAAATGAGGATAATAATTGCAGGAGGAGGCACTGGCGGGCATCTCTTCCCGGGCATTGCTCTGGCAAGGGAGTTTAAAAAGGTGCATGCCAGTACAGAAATTATGTTTGTTGGCACAGCAGAGGGCATAGAGGCAACGGTGGTTCCAAAGGAGGGATTTGATGTGAGGTTCATAAGGTCAGAAGGGCTTGTGAGAGTTGGTGCAGTCAGGACATTGAGATCACTTGCAAAGCTGCCACTGTCAATGAAGGATTCTTATACACTCCTCCGGACATTTAACCCTGACCTTGTTTTTGGTTTTGGAGGCTATTCGTCTGGCCCTGTAGTCCTCACTGCTTTTCTTATGGGTATACCCACAATGATACATGAGCAAAACTCAATTCCAGGGGTTACAAATAAATTGCTTGGGAAGTTTGTTAGAGCAGTTGCGGTGACCTATCAGGATAGCATAGAGTTTTTTCCAAAATACAAGACGCATCTTACAGGCAATCCTGTAAGGAAAGAAATACTCAGGGGGAACAGAGAAAGAGGTCATAAAATTTTTGGTCTTGATAAAGAGCGATTCACCATTTTTGTGTTTGGCGGCAGTTCGGGTGCACACCGTATAAACAGGGCTGTAACCGAAGGCCTCTCATATCTTGAGGATTTAAAAGATAAGATCCAGTTTCTACATCAAACCGGCGAGAAAGACTTTTCTGCAACGAGGGAGTCTTACCGTTCGATGGGGTTCCATGGTACGGTTATTCCCTTTATTTATGAAATGGCCGATGCGTATGCAGCTTCTGACCTTGTTATATCAAGGGCAGGGGCCTCTACCATTGCCGAACTGACTGCGTGTGGAAAGGCATCAATACTTATTCCTTATCCATTTGCAGCAGGAAACCATCAGGAGCTGAATGCGAGGAAACTCTGGGATTTGGGGGCAGCTCATATGATCCTTGACAGGGATCTTAAAGGGAAAACCCTTGTGGATTCAATCAGGTATATCTACGAAGACCCGGATGCAATAGGGACAATGGAAAAGATTAGCCGTTCTCTCGGAAAGCCGGATGCAGCACAAAAAATTGTCGAGATAGCTATGGGTTTATTAAAGTTGAGAACTAAGAACTAAGAAATAGGAAATAGGAAATGAGAAATGGGAAATGAGATTGGAAGATGTATAAGAAATTTGAAATAGTCCATTTTGTAGGCATTGGCGGTATTGGTATGAGCGGCATTGCTGAGGTTCTCAGGAATCTTGGCTATGAGGTCAGGGGTTCGGATTTGAAAGAGACAGAGACAACCAGGAGATTGAGGGATCTGGGGATAAAGATAACGATAGGCCACAGGCAGGACAATATCGAGGGCGCACATGTTGTTGTGATCTCATCGGCTGTAATGCCTGATAACCCGGAAGTTATTGCTGCAAAACGGTTATCAATTCCAGTAATACCCAGGGCAGAGATGCTCGCTGAGCTTGCGAGGTTGAAATACAGCGTGCTGATAGCAGGTGCCCATGGCAAGACTACAACCACCTCTCTGATAGCCACTATTTTAGCCTCAGGCGGGCTTGACCCGACAGTTGTAATCGGAGGGAAACTTAAAGGACTCGGCAGCAATGCAAAGTTAGGACAAGGAGAATTTCTGGTTGCAGAGGCAGACGAAAGCGATGGGTCTTTTTTGAAACTTTCGCCGACTATTGCAGTGGTGACAAACATAGACAGGGAGCATATGGATTATTTTAAGAGCCTTGCAGCCCTGAAAGAGGCATTCCTTTCTTTTATAAATAAAGTGCCTTTTTATGGCCTCTCCATACTGTGCAGCGATAATGAACATATCAGGGGACTCATACCTGATGTTCACAGGCGCTATATTACATATGGTCTGAAAGGGAGTGCAGACCTCAGGGCTGTAAATATAAGCAGGGGTGCGATAAATCAAGGTCTTTCATCCAGGTTTGAAGCTGTCTATAAGGATGAATCCCTCGGGTTTTTTGATTTGCCCCTTCCAGGACTTCACAGTATCTCTAACGCCCTCGCAGCAATCGCAGTAGCACTTGAGCTTGAACTCGATATTGATACAGCGAGGCAATCCCTCAGAGATTTCAGTGGTATTCAAAGGAGATTTGAGTTTAAAGGCGAGATTGGAGGCATCAGGATTTTTGATGATTACGGGCACCACCCGACAGAGATTAAGGCTACGTTGGGGGCAGCTAAGGAGAATATAGGCAGAAGGCTCATTGTCTTATTTCAGCCCCACAGGTACACAAGGACAAGAGACATGCTCGAAGAATTCTCAGGCGCCTTTAAGGATGCTGATAAGGTTTTACTGATGGATATATATGCTGCTGGTGAAAGTCCCATTAAAGGGATAGACTCCAGTGTTTTGTTTAATGGGATAAAAAACTCTGGATGTGATGTGGATTATATAAAAGATAGGGACGAGATACTGAAGTATCTGTTAAAGACTCTCAGGCCAGGAGATACATTCTTGACTCTGGGGGCTGGAGATGTCTGGAAGATAGGGGAAGAATTGTTGGATAGTTTCAAGATCGGAGCAGGGAAAGGAGCTTAGTTGGACGAGAAAGCCTGGAAAGAAATATTTACTGGTGAGTTTTTTCAGGGCGAAGTAAAGTTTAGAGAGCCCATGGCAGGCTATACGTCTCTGAGGATCGGCGGGCCTGCTGATGTTATCGCTTTCCCTGAGGACCCGGTATCTGTAAAGAATATCCTCCTTGCAGCCGGTGAAAGGAAAATTCCGGTTTTTGTATTAGGGGCCGGAACGAATCTCCTCGTAAGAGATGGAGGCATAGAAGGTATAGTGGTTTGCCTGAGGGCATTTAAAAGGATAGAACTCCTGAATGAGACAGAAGATGGGGCCGGTGTTTTTGTGGAGGCAGGCGTGGCTCTTCAAAGGCTTATAAACTTTGCAAAGGAAAAGGGTTACTTGGGCATTGAGAATCTTGTGGGTATCCCGGGCACTGTTGGCGGGGCCATACGCATGAATGCAGGAGCTTTTAATAAAGAAATCAAGGACGTAATAATCTCTGCAGTTGTTCTTGATAAAAGCGGAAGACTTTTAAAGTTTAATAAAAAAGAACTCGGTTTTTCATACAGGAGATCAAACATTGAAAATGGCTCGATAATCCTCAGTGCCAATATCTTTTTGAGAAAAAATGACCAGAAAGACATAGAGAAACGCATGAAGGAATATCTTGAGAAAAAAAGGATTACTCAGCCCATAGGAGAACGCAGTGCAGGATGTGTTTTTAAAAATCCTGATGCAGATTCGGCTGGAAGGCTTATAGAAATGGCCGGGTGCAAGGGCATGAGAATTAGTGATGCTGAGGTAAGCGCTGTGCATGCAAATTATATTATCAACAAAGGGGAAGCAACAGCTAAGGATTTTATTAAACTGATGGATGTAGTCAAAGACAAGGTGAGAGAAAAATGTGGCATAAGCCTCTTGCCAGAGATAGAGATTGTGGGGAGAAATGGTTAAGGAGCTTCTTACAACAAAAAGGATCGGCGTGCTTATGGGAGGGCTTTCCTCTGAAAGGGATATTTCTATAAGGAGTGGCCTTGCAGTTTACCAGGCGCTTCAGGAACTCGGGTATAACACAGTTCCTGTGGATGTTGGAAAAGACATTATGACATTACTCAAGAAAGAAAAGATAAAGGTTGCCTTCTTAGCACTCCATGGCGGTATGGGTGAAGATGGCGCGATTCAGGGAATGCTTGAGGTCATTGGAATTCCTTATACGGGCTCTGGAATCCTGGCCTCTGCCCTTGCTATGGATAAAGAGGCGTCTAAAAAGATCTTTATGTATCACGGACTAAAGGTGCCGCCCTTTGTAGTCATCAGTCGTGAGTCGTCAGTTGTGAAGAAGGGAAAGGCTATTGGCTATCGACTACCGACTTTCGACTTTCCTATGCCCTGGGTAGTAAAGCCTGCTGTTGAGGGTTCAAGTGTTGGAGTGAGTATTGCGAAAGACGAGACAGGTCTTGAGGCTGCTGTGGAAAAGGCATTTTCTTTTGGTCCAAGGACCATCATTGAGAAATTCATTGATGGCAAAGAGGTTCATATCGGAATTCTCGGCAATAGAGTTTTAGGTGGTGTGGAGGTCAGACCTTCACTTGAATTTTATAGTTATGAGGCCAAATATACATCCGGCCTCACCGAATACATCATTCCACCTGAATTAGATAGCAATGTCTATGAAAGGGCAAAAGATGCTGGCCTGCTGGCCCACAGGGCGCTCGGATGTTCTGGCGGGACAAGGGTTGATTTAAGGATAGATGAAAAAGGAGACCCTTATGTATTAGAAGTGAATACTCTGCCTGGCATGACGGCTACAAGTTTACTTCCCAAAATAGCCCAGTCAGCAGGATTGAATTTTAAACAGTTAGTGGAGGAGATTTTAAGACTTGCGCTCAAAGAATCATAGGAAACAATCTGCCTACTGGCATGGAGAAAGGTTAAGGATTTATCTGAAAAGGGGAGCCCTTGTGATTTCTCTGACTGGCTTACTTTTTCTGTCTTTCTTCTCCATAAAGTTCGCAAGCAAGGCATTTTCTGTAAGAGATATTAAGGTTTCAGGCAATCACTATATCGGCGAGGACGAGCTTAAATCAAAGATTGGAATTAGTAAAGGCGAGAACCTTTTTAAGGTTTCTTTAAGAGACATCGAAGAGAAGCTTAAGGCATCTGCCTGGATTAAAGGGGCATCGCTCAGAAAGGAGTTTCCGGGTACACTCAGGGTAAAGGTTGAGGAGACTGTACCAAAGGCTATCGTTGAATCAAAAGGCAATCTGTATCTCATAGCCCCTGAGGGTAATCTCCTTGAGGCTTTGGGTGGTGACAGGACACCATTCTTACCGGTGATAACAGGCATTGATTTTAAAAAAAATAAGGCAGGCATAGAAGAAGCCCTCAAGTTAGTTGATGCTTTAAATGAAAAGGGAATTGCTGGTGAAAGAAATTCGATAGAGATTTATGCAGTTCGGCCTTATGGCCTCGTAGTGAATATTGACGATAAGATAATCAGGATTGGCTATAACAGATATAATGAGAAACTCGAACGCTGGAAAGAGATAGAAGTGGAACTCAGGAAGAAAGGTGTGATGCCTGAAAACATCGATTACATAGATTTGAGATTTAAAAACTCGGTCATAGTAAAGCCTGTGAAGGTTGTTAAATGAAAGGGGACAATCTTATAGTTGGCCTTGATGTCGGGACGACAAAGATATGTGCCATTGTCGGGGAAGTGAGGACAGGCGCGTTGGATATCATCGGCCTGGGCAGCGCCCCTTCTAAAGGTTTGAGAAAAGGGGTAGTGGTCAATATAGAAAGCACTGTCGAGTCGATAAGGAAGGCTATCAGGGAAGCTGAGATTATGTCTGGCATTGAGATAAAAGCTGTGTATGTCGGCATTGCTGGAGGGCACATAAACAGTTTTCCGAGCCACGGCGTCATAGCTGTAAAAGAGAAAGAAATCAGCCAGAGAGACATAGACAGGGTTGTAGATGCAGCTAAGGCAGTGGCAATACCACTTGACAGGGAGGTTCTTCACGTTATCCCCATGGATTTCATTGTTGATGGACAGGACGGTATAAAGGACCCCAGGGGGATGAGTGGTGTAAGGCTTGAGGCAAAAGTGCATATAGTAACCGGAGCCGTGGCATCTGTGCAGAACCTTGTCAAATGCTGTGAGAAGGCCGGGCTGGATGTTATAGATATAGTCCTTGAGCCTCTGGCCTCGGGTGAAGCTACTTTAAGTCAGGATGAGAAAGACCTTGGAGTTGGTATTGTGGATGTTGGAGGAGGTACAACAGACATCGCCCTTTTTCATGGAGGCAGTATCTGTCACACCTCTGTTCTTACCCTGGGAGGGAGTCATTTTACAAACGATATTGCGGTAGGGCTGAGGACTCCTACCCCCGAGGCTGAAAGGATTAAGAAGAAATATGGTTGTGCAATACTCACAATGGTAAATCCTGAAGAAGAGATAGATGTTGTCTATGCAGGTGACAGGCCGCACAGGAAGATACCGAGACGCTATCTTGTGGAGATACTTCAACTGAGGGCTGAAGAGCTTTTTGAGCTTGTTAAAGAAGAAATAAGAAAAGGCAGTAGCAGTAATGTCATAGCCTCAGGCATAGTCCTGACAGGCGGGGCTGCCCTTATGGACGGGATGGATTCCCTGGCTGAAAATATCCTCGAGCTGCCTGTGAGGGTGGGGAACCCTGTGGGTATCGGAGGCCTTAAAGATATTGTGAGTAGCCCCATGTATGCCACAGGTGTCGGCCTCGTGCTTTACGGAGCAAAGGATATCGGGGCTGAGCAGGGTTTTAAAGAAGGCGGCCTCTTTCAGGGAATACTGAACAGGATGAAAGATTGGGTGGATGGAATATTTAAATAAATAGAAAGGAGGATGAGATGTTTGAACTCGAAGAAATAAGGAGTATATCAGCTAAGATTAAAGTTATCGGGGTTGGAGGTGCAGGAGGAAATGCTGTCAATGGCATGATATCCTCCAACCTCCATGGGATTGAATTTGTAGTGGTTAATACAGATGCTCAGGCGCTGGATTCTTCCCTTGCATCGAAGCGCATCCAGATCGGCGCTGAGCTGACAAAGGGCCTTGGTGCTGGCGCTTACCCTGAGATTGGCAGGCAGGCTGCCCTCGATGACAGGGATGCCATTAAAGAGGCCATGCATGGTGCAGACATGATCTTTATAACCGCTGGTATGGGCGGTGGAACAGGGACAGGTGCGTCCCCTGTTATTGCAGAGATTGCAAGAGAGCTTGGGATACTCACGACCGCAGTTGTCACCAAGCCTTTTGTCTTTGAAGGAAGCAGGAGGGCGAAAAATGCTGATGAGGGTATAAAGGAGCTGAAGAAACATGGTGATGCTATTATTGTTGTGCAGAACAACAGGCTCCTCAGCATTGCAGATAAAGGAATGCCTATGCTTCAGACATTAAGGATTGCCAACGACGTTCTAAGACAGGCCATTCAGGGTATCGCAGATTTGATTCTTATACCAGGCCTTATAAACCTCGATTTTGCGGATATCAGAACCGTAATGGCTGAGACAGGAAGGGCCGTTATGGGGATAGGTACTGCAGCAGGTGAGAACAGGGCAGTTACAGCCGCAAAAATGGCCATATCAAGCCCCCTCCTGGAGGAGGCCTCCATTGATGGTGCAAAAGGTGTGATTATAAACATCACTGGAGGCCCCTCCCTCTCCCTATATGAGGTTCATGAGGCATCGAGCTTGATTCATGATGCTGCACATGAGGACGCCAATATAATCTTTGGCTCTGTTATAAACCCTGACATTGATGAAGAGGTTAAAGTCACGGTGATTGCAACTGGCTTTGGAGAGCAATCTCAGGTTGAAATGCCTTCTTATAAGAAATGGAGACCATCCAGGGAGGCCATAGTCCTGAAAGGTTCTGAGAGAATTCTCTCCAAGGATATTGACCTTAGTTTAAAGATAGATGAGAACGACCTTGATATACCCACATTTATACGCAAGACCCACCTAAAGGATGCCCCGAGGTTTCTGTAAATGGTAGCACTTACTTAAGTGCTCCATAAAACCTCCCCCCCAGGGTGGGAGCTTTTACCCCCGGCTCCCACCCTCACCCCCACTTTAGAACAACTTTACCTCAACCTCTTCACCTTTTTCCATGCCCTGTTTTTTTAAAGGTATGACGACTGTCCCATCTGCTTTTACTAATGTTGTGATGAGGCCTGATTTTCCGAGGATTGGCACTGCCCACAGCTCTCCATCTATTTCCTCGATTCTGACCCTTACATGTTCCTCTCTGCCTGTGCTTGATGCAAGGTTTTTTGTAAGTCTTGCCTTTACTGTTTTTCTAATCGTCTGGCTTATACGTGTCTTCTCCCCTGTCAGCGCCCTCAAAACAGGTTCTATAAAAAGCTCAAAACAGACCGTTACAGCAGCAGGATGCCCTGGAAGACCAAAGACAGGGACGCCATTAACAATGCCTCCGATTATTGGTTTCCCTGGTTTGACCGAGACGCCATGAAATAAAACTCCTGGCAGGCCGAGGTCATTTATTACCCTGACTGTCATGTCCTTTGTCCCAACCGAGCTGCCGCCTGTTATTAATACCATAGATGACTCTTTTATGGAGGAACTGACAGCATTTTTTATCTCGTTATATTTATCAGGGAAGATGCCTTTTTTTACTGGCTGTCCTCCGTTTAGTGTTATAAGGCCAGCGAGGTTATATGAATTAATATCTCTTACCTGGCCTAATTTCAAGGGGCCTGAATGGACAATCTCATCACCTGTTGAGATTATGGAGACCAATGGTTTTTTATAGAGCCACACCTTAGTTATTCCCAGACCTGCAAGGGCACCTATATCCTGCGGCCTCAGTCTTGAGCCTTTTTCAAGGACAAGCTCTCCTTTTTTTATGTCCTCGCCTGCGTGTATCACATTTTCCGAGGGGGCTACTGGTTTAAGGACTTCAATTAAATTTTCATTAACTTCCTGGATGTGTTCCAGCATCACAACAGCATCAGCGCCGTCAGGGAGCATGCCGCCTGTGGCTATTTTTGCAGCATTGCCTTTATCAAGTTTGAATGCAGGTTCTGCTCCCATGATAACTTCTCCGATTTGATTTAAATATGCTGGAAAGCCTTCTGTAGCACCAAAGGTGTCTGATGATTTTACTGCAAAGCCATCCACTGTTGAGCGTGAAAACCCGGGCATGTCTTCAGGCGAAAAAATATCCCTCGACAGTACCATACCATTCGACAAGCTCATGGGATCATCTATTTCTTTTTCGACTTCGTCTGGCAGGGTGGGGGTAATGGATTTTAGAAGTAGTTCCCTTGCCATCTCTACAGGAATGGCATTTTCCCGTCCTAACATGTCTTTCATGGCAGTTTATTAATCTTCTTCTTTTTTTGTAAAGTCGGTTTCCTCAGGCGATTCCTCTTTTGCCTCTGGCAGGGTAATGTCCCTCGTAAAGTCAGGACAGCGAAGCCCTTTCCCGCTCACTGAGAACTTCTTCTGGCAGGTCTCACGCCAGGCGCAGACAACGCAGATATCTTTTTTTGCATCCAATCTCAATCCCTCCTGAAATAGAAACTCAATACAGTGCCGATATTGGCCACTATACTGTCCTTTGAGTTTATTATAAAGATTTTCCCCTCTACATGGAATATTTCTTTCTCTATTCTTTCAACGGGCGTTGTGCGTCTGCGTCGTCTCGATAGTTCGGCTTCGAACATCGGCACTATCTTGTCTTTCATTCTGAGTTCTGTATCGACAAAGAAAATGGATATCTCAGGGGAAAGGTCATCTACCCTGTTGAGGAATGCAGAAATTTCCTTATCATATATCTGTTTGGGAGGTGAAGATTTGATTTCCATATAGACAATAGAAGAATCTACTTTGGCTATAAGGTCATAATCTCCTCCGACCAGTGGCCTCTTAAATTTTATTCCCCAGATAGAATCCGCACTATATTCCTTTTCCATTAATTTAGATATAAACCACTCAAGGGTTTCGCCAAAGCTCTTTATCGGCCTTTTGATAAGGCGATAACCCCCGGTAGTTTCCTCTATAAGGTCAATTTCCTTCAGATAGTTAAGATATTGCATGGTAATGTTTCTGCTTGCGTATCTTGATACCTGTTGCAGGGTGAAGTGGTTCTGATATTTTATAACATCTCTCAGAAACAGCCTGAAGGAATATTTTTTTAATTTATTATAAAACTCATCTATATGAGATCGGGCTGTAGGGATGAGGAGGTCATCACCCGGCTCTTTTTTATAGATATGAAAGCCTCTTCTTTTTAGAATGGTTTTTAAATCAGGTGTGTAAACCTTAAGGGTTTTTCTAAGGCGTTTTATTTCCTTTTTGAGATATGCTATCTCTAATTTTAGTTTGATACACCGTTCAGATGTATCAACTTTATATCTCATGGAGCACTCCTGACTAATCGCCGATAACTTTTACAGAGACTCGCCTGTGCCTTGGCCCATCAAATTCACACAGATATATAGACTGCCAGGTTCCAAGCAGTGGTTTCCCGTCTTCAACTAAGACAAACTGAGAAACACCGATTGTGGTTGACTTTATATGGGCATCCGAATTTCCCTCCCGGTGATAATAGTCTCCCTCAAAGGGTATCAGGCGCATTAAAGTTGCCTGTATGTCTCTCACTACGGATGGATCCGCTCCCTCATTGATTGTTATTGCTGCTGTTGTATGCGGGATATAGAGGTAGCAGATACCGCTTTTTATCCCTGTCTCTGTAATAACCTTCTGCACCTCATCTGTGATGTCCACAAACTCTGTTCTGGCCTTAGTCCTGACGGTTATGTTTTTTACCATTGTTTCCTCCTGAGCAGGTTTAAAGTTCAGTAAAAAAACTTAATTAACCACAGAGAGCACAGAGGTCACGAGAAAAGTGTAAAGAAAAATGGAGTAATTATAGCTCTGTGAACTCTGTGGCAGATTATTTACTCTGTGTCTCAGTGCCTCCGTGTTTTAGCTCCTCGATAAAATCTGGTCATAAAAGTCTTCATCTATAGAAAAATCTATTTTCAGGGCAAAAATATTCCATGAAGGGTTAAGTGGCCTGATCCTTACAAGGTCTTTTTCAGTGGTAATGACAGTCAGCCCTGATGCCTCCTCTTTCATTAATTTTATATCATGATGGTTGTAAGGGTGATGATCTCTAAAGGCCCTGAACTTCACAATATTAGCGCCGCTTGTGGTCAGGGAGGCTTTGAAAGAAGAGGGGTTTGCAATGCCTGCAAAGGCATAAACCCCTTTCCCATTTATAAACTCGAGAGGTTCCACATTACCTGCTATGCTGATTAGACTTAAAGGTTTATAAAAAGCCCTGTAAACAGGGGCATTGTTGTTATAAAGCCTTATAGTGTCTTCTATTTTCTGTATTCTATTCAGTGACGAGTGACGAGTGACGAGTGACTTTTCAAGAGACGAGTGACGAGTGACGAGTGACGAGTTATTATATTTACTTGTCTCTTGTCTCTTGTCTCTTGTCTCTGAATTGGCCTCTTGTCCCTCGTCTCTCGTCTCTAACTTCGTGATTACTATTATATCAGCCCGTTCCATTGCTTTAAGCGGCTCCCTTAATATACCTTCAGGAAAAAGCCTTTTGTTGCCGAATGGGTTTGTTGCATCAATAAGGAGTATATTAACATCTCTGTAAAGAGATATATGCTGGAATCCATCATCGAGAATGAAAAGAAATGGAGCATTGGAGTGATGGAGTGATGAAAGGGCAAACATTCCACCTTCATACCTATCAGCACATTTTACAATAGGGACACCGTTTAATCTATCAGCCATTAATACTGATTCATCTCCAGCCTCTCTGCAGTCCATAAGCGGCCCATCACCCTTACTCACAAAACACGGCCCCTTTGCTTTACCTTTGTATCCCCTTGTCAGGATGCATGGTCTTAAGCCCCTTTTTAATGCTTCTCTGGCAATGGCTATGGTAGCAGGGGTCTTACCAGTGCCGCCGAGGGTCAGGTTCCCTATGCTTATTACTTTTGATGGCAGCCTGTTTACCTTTTTCAGTCCGAGCCTGAAAAGCAGGTTCCTTCCTGAAAGAATGGTATAATATAAGGCGCTAAGAGGTCCCAAAGGTCTCATCCTGAGCCTGTCGAATGAGGCTCCTCACAAGGGCTGTGGCCTTCTCTGTTGCACCTATGTTTTTGTCTATTATTGCCCTTGCTTTTTCCCCCATTGAGTTTGCAAGGCTCCTGTCAGTTATCAGATTTTCAATTACTTCCGCCATGTTTTTAGAATTGCTTACAATCAATGCTGCACCTTCTTTAAGAAAATCCGAGGCAAAAGGGAAATTGTCCATATGCGGGCCAAAAATAATCGGCTTGCTCCAGTAGGCAGGCTCAAGAATATTGTGGCCTCCAAATGGCAGGAGACTTCCGCCAATGAATGCAATCGTGGCCTTAGAAAAAATTTGCGGTAGCTCTCCTATTGTATCGAGGAGGATTACATCTGGCAGTGACGAGTGCTGGGGGACAGGGTGTATTTCAGAGCGCCTGATAAAGTTGATGGCCTTTTTTTTAAGGACTTCTTCCACCTCTGAGAATCTTTCAGGGTGCCTCGGTGCCAGGATTAGTTTTAGTGCCGGGATATTTTTTTTAACATTCTCGAAGGCATCAATGATAATTTCCTCTTCACCTTTGTGAGTGCTTCCAGCGACTATAAGCGGTTCGCTGATGTTTTCTATCCAGGGCAAGGTGTCTTTTGGAAGTGTAATGTCGAATTTTAGATTGCCTGAAACCCTGACCTTTTCCCTGTCAGCGCCCATGGAGATAATCCTCTGCGCATCAAGGTCAGTCCGCATGCAGAAGGCATCGACATATGAAAGAACACTTTTCATGAAACTACGGATGTACATATAGCCCTTGAAAGAATTTTTTGAGATCCTGCCGTTCAGTACGATTATTTTTGTTCCGTTTT
Organism: Nitrospirota bacterium; assembly: GCA_016214385.1. Classification (NCBI taxonomy): domain Bacteria; kingdom Pseudomonadati; phylum Nitrospirota; species Nitrospirota bacterium. The sequence goes on along the minus strand of JACROP010000149.1, from coordinate 3,705 downwards.
GCCTGAGGGCTTTAAAGAGAATTGGCCAGAGCTCTGTTTCTATTGTAATAAAGACCTTTGGTTTTATCTCTTTTACGACCCTGTTCACAGCAAAACTTGCGTCCCATGGCATGTACATAATTCTATCTGCCTCAGGGAATTTCTCTATTGCAATCCCCTGTCCTGTGTGTGTGATGGTGGACAGAAGGATCTTTGTTTCAGGAATTTCTTTTTTGAGGGACTTAAGAAATGGTATTGCAGCCAGGACCTCGCCAACCGAAACAGCATGAACCCATATATTGGCATTCTCATAATTTGATAGGCCAACGCGTTCTTTTAGATAGCGCCACGATTTACCTTTTTTCAGGAGCATGATTGGGAGAAAAATTATAAAGGATAAGGTTGAGAGAAAATTATATAACAGAAACATCCTTCTCAAGCTGGGCATGATATAATTCTCTGTATATGCCCCCTTCTTTTATGAGCTCCTCATGTGTGCCTGTTTCGACAATCCTCCCCTTTTCAAGGACTAAAATCCTGTTAGCCCTTCTCACAGTAGATAACCTGTGAGCAATGACAAATGTTGTCCTGTTGGCCATTAAGTTGTCAAGCGCTTTCTGGACAATGATCTCCGATGCAGTATCAAGGGATGATGTAGCTTCATCAAGTATCAGGATAGGTGGATTTTTAAGTAGCGCCCTTGCAATGGATATCCTCTGTTTCTGCCCACCTGAGAGCTTTACGCCTCTTTCACCGATTATTGTATCATAACCCTGAGGCATATCCTTTATAAAGTCATGGGCATAGGCTGCTTTTGCCGATTCTATTATCTCTTCATCAGTTGCTTCAAGTTTCCCAAAGGCTATATTTTCTTTAACAGTCTCGTTGAATAGTATTATATCCTGGCTTACTATCCCGATATTTTTGCGCAGAGACGAAAGCGTGGCGTTATTTATATCTATGTCATTAATGGTGATATTGCCATTAGTAGGTTTGTAAAACCTTGGCAACATGTCCATGAGAGTAGTCTTGCCAACGCCGCTTTTCCCTACTATCGCTATAAGTTCTCCCTTTTTTACACTGAAATTTATATTATCAAGCACTGGCCTTTCTGTGCCAGGATAAACAAAGGAGACATTGTTAAAATTGATCTCATCTCTAATTGCCGGCAGGTCAATTGTCCCGTCGATTTCATGTTCTTGATCAAGGATGTAGAAAATCCTCTCTGCTGCTGCCCGTGCCTGCTGCAGGCTGTTGTTGGCTCCGCCAATTCTTTTTATGGGTGTGTATATTAAACCTACTGCGGCAGAAAAAGAGATTAGTTCACCCAGTGTTATTTGATTGAGGTTTACTAAATAAAAGCCATAGAATAAAACGCCTACTGTACCTACTCCTGTGATAATCTCATGCAAAAGGTATGAATACTCCACAGTGCGTGCACCTTTTATAGCTATCCTGTAATACTTTTTATTTTCTTCATTAAATTTGTCTTCATGGAGTTTTTCACGCATGAAGGCCTTTATTATTTTGATCCCTGATATGCTTTCTGTAAGCCTTACCACCAGGTCTGATATCTGTTGCTGGGTCTTTTGAGCAATCTTCCTCATTTTCCTGCCAAATTTGTTGATGATAAAGAAAGAAACTGGCAGCACTATAATAGCTATCAATGCGAGTTTCCAGCTCCTTAAAAAGGCAATGGTTAAAAGTACAACAAAGGTTGTTACCTCAACAAAAATATCCTTGACAGAATATCCAAGAATCCCCTGAAGGACATTTGAGTCATTTATTACCCTTGATATTAGCTCGCCCGAGGGCTTGTTCACATGAAAATTCATCGGAAGGATAATGACTTTTTTAAAGAGTTGAGCCCTTACATCCCTTACTACCTTTGCCCCTACTATACGCATTAGAAAAGAATGAACAAAACTAAACAGCCCTTTAAATATGAAGAAACCAACATACATAAAGAGGTACATTGTTATTATATGGATGTCTTTCATTACGCCATCTATTACTGGCTTGATGAACCACGCCATGGCGCCTGTAATCGCAGATGTTGCAAGGCTGAATATAGCGGCTACTGCAACAATCCACCAGTAAGGCTTGAGATAACTTAACAGGCGTTTGTAGTGTTCCATCCTGCTAACTCTCCTATCATGGAAGCAACCTTTACCGAGGCTGTCTTTTTACTCATCATTTCTTTGATTTTCTGCAAATTCGAAATCATCTTCTGCCTGTATTGGATATCATATATGAGCTTCATCAATTCTGAGAATATGCCCTCAACAGTTGCCTTTTCCTGAACAAGCTCTACAACAACTTCTTCTCCAGCAAGGATATTAACTATAGAAATGAATTTAACCTTTACCAGCAGTTTAGCAAAAAAGAAGGTTACTGGGGAAAGTTTGTAAAAAACCACCATTGGTGTGCCTATGAGTGCGGTCTCAAGCGTTGCCGTGCCTGAGGCTACGGCTGCAGCTTCCGAGCAAGCGAGGGCTTCTTTAGTAGAATCTTTTAAAATCTTGATATAATCCGGCACCTGCTCTGTAAGTTCAATGCCTGGCGCAAGCGGTATAAGCAACTGATTTTCAGGAAATTCGTTGTGGATTTTTTCAGCAACTCCCTTGAGAATAGGCATATGTTTTTTTATTTCAGAAAATCTGCTTCCTGGCAGAAGACTTATGGCTGGTTTACGCACATCGAGCCCGAGTTTTTGTTTTAATTCCTCTTTTGTCTGATTAATATCAATAGTTTCTGCAATAGGGTGACCTACAAATTCGTGTGAAAGACCGACGTTTTTATAAATGTCCGTCTCAAAAGGGAAGATCACAGCCATCCTGTTTACAAGGCGGGCGATTTTCTTTGCCCTTTTAGGGCGCCATGCCCATACCTGCGGGCTTACATAATAAAGAATGGGGATTCCTGAGGCTTTAGCTTTAGCAGCGAGGGCCATATTAAAATCAGGGTAATCAATCAACACAAGGACATCCGGCCTCTGAGTCCTCAGAGCCTCCTTGGCTCTTTTAAAGCTTCTCCTTATCTCACCCCAGTGGCGAATGGTTTCAGTAAGCCCCAATGCCCCTGAAATCTGCGATATTAAATTTATACCTTCAGCCCTCATGCGGTTTCCGCCAATGCCTGTTATCTCTATATCAGGCCATAGTCTTTTAAGTGCCCTGCTCAGCATGGCGCCATATAGCTCTCCTGAACTCTCTCCTGTAATTATCATCACCCTTTTTGACATATTAAATTAAATTCATTAACCCTTCAACCCTTCTTAAAATATCATTAATTGATTATTAAATTCAAATTTATTTTGCCTCCTTCCTTCCTAAGGCGGTCGACGACCAGTAGGGGGACTTTTACCCCCCCCCAAAAAAAGATTTGCTATTTCCTCCCTCGAGGAGAGAGAACTGATAAGAGGGGATGTGTAAAAAAAATCTACATCTTGACAACCATTTTAGCTGCTGATAAAGTTTTGGCTAAATACTCACCAAATTGACTTTATAAAAAACAGAACTCATCTATGGGGGGATTATGAATATAAGTAGGGGGAAGAGATGAAAACCATAAATAAAAAAGTAATTATCCTCTTAGGGCTGTTTCTCTTCCTATCTTTTGGCTCTGCCACAGCCTTTGCCTATGATATCTATGGAAAAGTTTATAAGGCTGACTGCAGCACTGCTATACCTGGCGCAACAGTAAAGCTCTATGACTATTGGTTGG
>JACROP010000148.1 GCA_016214385.1 Nitrospirota bacterium | reverse complement strand
TATGACCATTCATCTCTATCCCAGGGTACCAATAGTTTACTCAAAAGAAGCATACTAAAAACCAAGCTACTCTTAAGGCTTACCATCCCAGTCTGGAAATATGGGATTATATCTCCCTGTATTGATTAGGAAGTTGCCAAATTTAAAGTATTCATGCTAAATTTAAACGCTATAAAAATGGTAAATTTTATTAAAAAATTTCCTGAAATAGGTGTCCTCGTCATCGGGGACATCATGGTAGACCATTATATCTGGGGCAAGGTAAAGAGGATCTCGCCTGAAGCGCCTGTGCCAGTGGTCGAAGTATCGAAAGAGAGCCTTCTCCTGGGCGGCGCAGCCAATGTAGTCAATAATCTCCTTTCTCTGGGAGGCAAGGTTTTTATTTCAGGAACAGTGGGAAGAGACGATATGGGAAGAGTTTTAATCCATGAATTGAGGGTAAAGGGAATTGATACAAATGGAATCGTGGTCGAAGAAGACAGGCCCACAACAGTAAAAACCAGGATTATTGCCCACAACCAGCAGGTAGTCCGCTTTGACAGAGAAAACAGGGCTGATATTGGCCCGGCTACCATGTCGCTTATCCTCGAATATGTTAAAAAGACCCTTCCAGAGATAAAAGCCATTGTCTTTTCTGACTACTGCAAGGGTGTCATTACAAAACACCTCATAGGGGAAATCCTTAAACTCAATGCAGCGATTTTTATAGCAGTGGACCCGAAGATAGGCCATTTCGATTATTATAATGGCGCCACTCTTATAACGCCGAACATAACCGAGGCTTCTATTGGCTCAGGCATAGAGATAACAGATGAAAAGACCCTGACTGATGCAGGAAAAACCCTCCTTAAAAAACTTGGATGCAAGGCTGTCCTTATAACCAGAGGGGATGAAGGAATGAGCCTTTTTGAGGCAGGCGGAGGGGTGACCCATATACCGACTTTTGCAAAGGAAGTTTATGACGTAACAGGCGCTGGAGACACAGTGATTGCAACATTTACTCTTGCCCACTCAGCAGGGGCAACAATGAAAGAGGCTGCAATACTTGCCAATCATGCAGCCGGCATAGTCGTTGGAGAGATTGGAACTGCAACGGTGAGAGCGGAAGAGCTTTTAAAAAATCTAAAGGAGATACAGTGAAACTTTCAAACAGGGTTAATTCAATAAAGCCATCTCCTACCCTCGCTATTGATGCAAAAGCAAAGGCCCTTAAAGCCTCAGGCGTGGATATTGTTAATTTTGGCGTGGGAGAGCCTGACTTTGATACTCCAGCGAACATCAAGGAAGCTGCTATTAAAGCCATCAAAGATGGTTTTACAAAATACACACCTGTTGGAGGCATCGACGAGCTAAAGGCAGCCATTGTCGAAAAATTCAAAAGGGACAACGGTCTCGACTATGAAAAGGATGAAATCCTTGTGTCATGCGGTGCAAAACATAGTCTCTACAATATTGCCCAGGCCATTTTCAACAATGGAGATGAGGTCATTATTCCTGCACCATACTGGGTCTCATATCCAGACCAGGTAACCCTTAATGATGCAATTCCGGTCATTGTCAATACAGATGAAGGAAATTCTTTCAGACTCACACCCGAACTCTTATCAAAAAGCATAACAAAGAAAACCAGGGCATTAATACTGAACAGCCCTTCCAATCCAACAGGCCTTGCGTATGACAGGAAAAACCTTGAAGCAATAGCAGACATTGCACTGAGATATGATTTTTCTATCATCTCAGACGAGATATATGAAAAGCTTATTTATGACGGGTTTAAACACATCAGTATTGCATCCCTGAGCCCTGAATTAAAGAAAAAGACAATTGTGGTAAACGGCCTTTCAAAATCTTATGCAATGACAGGCTGGAGGATCGGTTATTGCGCCGGGCCAAAAGAAATCATCAAGGCCATGACAAACATACAGAGTCAATCGACTTCAAATCCCACATCTATCGCACAGAAAGCTGCAGTCGAGGCCCTGAGAGGCCCGCAGGACTTTATACCGGAAATGGTAGAAGAGTTTGACAGAAGGCGTAGATATATGGTCGAGCGGTTTAATAAAATCCCTGATGTCTCCTGCCTGACGCCTGTTGGTGCCTTCTACACTTTTCCAAAGGTATCGTCCTTCTACGGTAAAAATTTTAAAGGCAAAACCATCGGCTCTTCATCTGATCTGGCAAACTATCTCCTGGAAGAGGCAAAAGTTGCTGTTGTCCCGGGCAGTGCCTTTGGCAATGACAACCACATAAGATTATCCTATGCAACCTCGATGGAGAACATTAAGAAAGGGCTTGATAGAATTGAAGAGGCCTTGAGATATTTCCGGTAAGTTCTAAGTGAGTAAGATTTTTCTCTCTGGTTTTGTATCAATTATAGGGAGGCCCAATGTCGGGAAATCCACTTTCCTCAATTCCATCCTCGGCGAAAAAATTGCGATAACAACATCTAAACCGCAGACGACAAGAAACCGCATCTTAGGAGTCAAAAACCTCACCAGCGCCCAGATAGTATTCCTCGATACACCGGGGATACATAAACCAAAACACAAACTCGGAGAGATAATGGTCAAAACAGCCCTTGATACATATAAAGAGGTTGATGTTATTATTTTAATGGTTGAACCTGAACCACCGGGGGCTGGAGACAGATTTGTGATTGAAACCCTTAAAGAAATAAATAAGCCTGTAATCCTTCTCATAAACAAAATAGACCTTGTAAAAAAAGAGGCACTGTTACCGATTATCGAGGGCTACAGAAAAATTTATCCATTCCCTGAGATAATTCCAGTATCTTCACTTAGAAAAGACGGCCTTGATGATGTCCTTAAAACTATAATCAGATATCTGCCTGAAGGACCCATGTATTATCCTGAAGATATTGTAACTGACCAGTTAGAGCGCTTTATGGTAGCAGAACTAATCCGCGAGAAAGTCATAGAAGAGACAGAGCAAGAGGTTCCATATTCCGTGGCAGTCGAGATAGAAGAATGGGCCGAAAGAAAAACAGAAGAAGGGAAAAAACCCCTTATATTTATCAAAGCAAATATTTTTGTTGAAAGAAAAAGTCAAAAAAGTATTATAATAGGAAAAGGTGGTTCGAAACTTAAGGTCATCGGGAGCTCTGCAAGAAAAGACATTGAAGGACTCCTTGGAGCCCGGGTATTTATTGAATTGTGGGTAAAGGTAAAAGAACACTGGCGGGCTGACACAGGTGCCTTGAAGGAGCTGGGTTATGTGTAATATGCGAGGGATAAAATGCTAATACAGATGAAGGTTGAAGGTTTGCTGTTTGACCCGAGGAGTAGCATGTATATACTTCTCTTAAGGGGCATTCAGGGTAATGAAACTCTTCCCATATGGATAGGTAAACCCGAAGCAGACTCGATTGCCCTTGCACTTGGAAAGGTGGTAACCCCGCGTCCCCTTACCCATGATTTGATTAAAAATCTGGTTGATGGCCTTAAAATGAAAATCACACGGATCGTCGTGACAGATATCATCGATAACACTTACTATGCCCTGATATATGTGGATAAGGGCGGTAAGGAATTAGCAATAGACTCAAGGCCGAGCGATGCAATCGCAGTCGCCATAAGGATGAACTCACCAATCTATGTAGAGGAAGCAGTCATAGAGCGCAAAAATAATGACGAACTCGAAGATTGGTTAAAAAATCTCAAGCCCGAAGACTTCGGCAATGTCATGTGATAAATGCTTTTTAGAACCGACGGTATCGTTCTAAGAACTCAGAAATATGGAGATGCCGATTTAATAGTTACCTATTTTACCCTCGAGCGTGGAACCCTGAAGGCCTTTGCAAAAAGCCCGAGAAAAATAAAAAGCCGTTTTGGCAGCAGCCTTGAACTCTTTACCCACGCAAAGATAGCACTATTTGGAAAAGAACATACATCCATCCCAAAACTTACACAGTCAGACATCGTCCATTCCTTTCAAGGGCTGAGAGATGATTTAGATAACTTCATCTGCGTTTCAAAACATGCTGAATTGATAATAACCATGATGCACGAGGCAGAGCCAAACAAAAAAATCTTCTCCCTGTTTCTGAACACATCAAGCATTCTTGAAAAAATCAGAGACAGGATTAAAAAAGACGCCATATCCCTCATATTCCAGATACGTCTGCTGGACATACTCGGATACAGGCCAAGGCTCGGAAGCTGCGGCAGGTGTGGAAGAAAAAAGGGGAATTTTTACATATCTCACGGCACCGTCCTCTGCGAGAAATGTGGCCCCAGAATGGAAAAGAGTCTTGAATTAAGTCAGGGGGCCATCAGTTTTTATGCCCATGCGTCAACATGGCCAATATCAAAGGTCCTGAGACTGACCCCATCCAGCCAGTTACTCTCACAGCTATCCTCTGCCATTGATGAACATATCACTTATCTCCTGAGTAAAAAGCTAAAGACCTCCATATTTCAGAGCCTTCTCCTGAAAAGTGAAAAAAACCTTTCCAGTGCTTTTTCATAAAACGATCTCCTTGACCATCCATCTTCACCTATTTTTATAGAATGATTTAAATCCTCCAGAAACAGGTCTGTCATCTGCTTCCCAAAACCTTCATCTAAAATACCGACATTGCCCTCATCGTTTCGCCTGAGGGACTGAAAATCTAAATTGGCAGAGCCGATAATACTCCAGCAACTATCGAATACTGCTGTCTTTGCATGAAGAATTTCTCCCTGGTAGTTATAAATTTCAAGCCCTGCCCTGAGGAGCCTTTTAAAGAAAAACCTTCCGGCATAATAGGCAGCCGCAACATCACTTTCGCCAGGAAGGATGAGTTTTACTTTCACTCCCCTTTCCACAGCATCAGCAAGGGCATCTACCATCCTGTGGCTTGGAATGAAATATGCGGTGGTCAAATAGATGCTATGCATTGACTGCTGAATGCTAAAGTAAAGGAGTTTTCGCATCCTGCGCCTTCCCTTTGAGGAATCGGCAAAAATGGGCACAGCAGAAACCCCCTCATTCTGCGGATAACTCTTCTGCTCATCGGAGATTCGCTGAGGCGAAAAAGAAATGGTCTCCCCACCCCATAATTGCCAGCTCTTATTAAAAATTTTCAGCAGTTCTGAAACAATCGGGCCTTCAAGGATAATACCTGTATCTCTCCATGGTTTCTTCCTCTTGCCAAAGTAGCCACTGTATTCGTTTGCGATATTTAATCCCCCTGTGAAGGCCTTTGTATTGTCAACGGTTATAAGCTTTTTGTGGTCTCTGCGGATGTAATGCAGGGGCGACAACCATTTGAAAGGGTATGAGGCCCTGAGCCTTACGCCAGCTTTTTTCATTTCATCCCAGAAACTCCTCGAAGTGGTAAAAGAGCCAAAGTGGTCATAAAGAAGACAGACAGCCACCCCTTCCCTCGACTTCTGTTTAAGAATTTCTGCAAGCTCTCTGCCTGTCTCATCATCCCTGAAGATGTAAAATTCAAGACATATCAGGTTTTTCCCTTCTTTTATGGCACCGAAGATTTCCTGAAAAGTTTCCATGCCTTTCCAGAGAAGGCGGACTCTATTGCCATCTGTAAACTTAACTCCGGCGATCTTTTCTATATCTGACCGCCTGAATGCACCTGTAGAAATCACATCCTCCAAATATGCTCCTTGGGTTTTTCTTATTTTACCTTCTTTTCAATATTTCACGCTACATCTCCGTTGCCATTTTAACTTTCCATGTGCTATCTTTCTTTGTGAGCAGGAGACAAACGATAGCTGTTGTTGATGGTCAGGGTGGCGGCATAGGAAGCATCATTGTAAAAAGGCTCAGGGAAGAGTTTGGCGATGCTATAGAAATCCTCGCCCTCGGTACAAATGCCACAGCAACCTCTGCCATGATGAAGTCAAGGGCAGACAAAGGTGCAACAGGAGAAAATGCCATTGTCCTGAACTCAAACAGGGTTGACATGATAATCGGGACATTAAGCATTGTCCTTCCGAACGCAATGCTCGGAGAGATGACGCCAAAAATGGCAGAAGCCATAATATTATCAGGCGCACAGAAGATGCTCCTTCCACTGAATCAGGAAGGTATTGAAGTAATGGGGATAACAAGAGAGCCGCTTCCGCACCTTATAGAGAATATCGTAGAGAAAATAAAGGAGAGGTGAATTATGTGCGAGGCTAACGCCTATATTGACAGAGACGGCAAAGAGGAACTATATCTTGAGAATGTTGATATTCTCAAGCCAGAAGATGGAAAGCTTTATCTGAGAAACCTCTTTGGCGAGCAAAAGGTCTTTGAAGGGAAAATTAAAGAGATTTCCCTTTTAAGGCACAGGATAGTGCTGGAGAAAAAGTAAATAAAACCAAATATTTGGTTTTATTTATTCTGAACAAAGTGAAGAATCATAACTAGTGAAGAATCTAAATAATGGCCCCCGAATGGAGACTGATTGATACTGGCCCCTGCAGTGCCTCTTATAATATGGCCCTTGATGAGGCCATTGTGGAAGCTGTGCGTAAAAAGCTTTCCCCCCCTACCCTGAGGTTTTACCAGTGGTCAGTGCCAGCAGTAAGCATTGGATATTTTCAGAAAATAAGCGAAATAAATATTGATTACTGCAATCGTATGGGTTACCCGATTATAAGGAGGCCAACAGGTGGCCGGGCAATCCTGCATGATTCAGAACTCACCTACAGTTTTTCTGTGCGAACGGACATTGCACCCTTTACAGGCAGGCTCTTTGATAATTACATGGCCATAAGTAAGGCCATCATCTCAGGCCTCAGTGCCCTGGGTTTAGACGCAGTGATATCATATTCAAAAAAGAGAGACGCCAGGCATAAAAGCCCTTCATGCTTTGAGTCCATCTCCTATGGAGAAATATCAATAAATGGGCAAAAATTCGTTGGCAGTGCCCAGAGACATTACGCAGATTGCATCCTCCAGCAGGGCTCTATTCTGCTGGACTTAAATATAAAAGAACAATGCAAAGCACTTAACCTTAACATTGACGAGAATCCCGGAGGTATAGGTGCAATAGCAAAGTATAATGGGAAGATTACAATAAACAACCTCCAGAATTCTCTAAGTATGGCCTTCCCGAACGCTTTCGGGATAAAATTATCCATGGAAAGGCCAACTCAGTTTGAACTTAACCTGGCACAAGAATTGGAAAAAGAAAAATACTCAACTCATGAATGGAACTTCAGACGTTAGCTCTATGCCGATTCGGCAACAGCTTCTTTTTTGGCATTAATCCACATATAAAAAATAAGCAGGGAGCTCATTATTACAATCCAGAGATAACTCTGCAGGATATAGGACACCAGATGAAATGGAAAGCCGATTATGGGGCCAATTGCCGGAATAAGGCTTAAGGGGTATACCAGAAACATCAATAAAAAATTGGCACTCATATACCCCATAATAAGGACAGCATAGAAAATAAATGCCTTCGGATTTTCTTTTATAAAAGTAAATCCTTTTTTAAAAGCCTTAAGCGGGCCAATCCTTTCAACAACAAGAGCCATCACAGAATAAAAGACAAGTGCTAAAGCCCCAAGGACAATCACGAGGCCACAGGCTATCAGCAGAAGTGCAAAAAATGTCCCTGTAAAAACAGCTATAAAGGTTTCTTTTTCTCTATACGCTGATATGATGGAAAACCCGCAGCCTCCAAAAACACCGAAAATAAAAAATACCACCACAAGGCCGGCAGACGCCACAATGGCAAAGCCTGTGATGGGAAAAAACAATTTTTTACCCTCCTGAAAAAAAGACGAAAGGCTGAATTTATACTGGCTGTCAAGGACAGAATTTCTTAACACACCGAGTGTTCCACCAAAAGTAAAAATACTCAGGGCAGAAACAATACCCAGATAAAGGATGAATGCGGTCAGGATGAAGATAACAAGCCCGAAATACCTCGAGAGAATCTCAGCAGGAGATCTGAACATCTGCAGAAAATCTTTGACCTGCACAAGGTCTATTCCGAAATACACAAAGGCAATGGCAAGCGGCAGTCCTACAAAAATAAAAAAACCAATACAGGAGACAATCATAAAGGCTATCTGGACAAGTATCACCTGCCAGTTTTTATGTGTGAGGCGAAAACCGTCTTTTATAAGCTCAAAAATCACCACCTAAATCCTTCACAAAAAAACGCCCCGCATAACCGTCTGGCAATGTAGCGCAGCTGAATGCAGTCTTGATAAAAAAATTAAGGAAATGAAATTTCTTTTTTATTTCCGATTAGGGTCGCTTTTTCTCTTGACAGAGGGAGGCCTTATAAGTGTTATGCGTGATTGTCTTTGATTCAGCCACTTTTTAAATGATTCTTGAGTCTCACCAGATGGTTTGCCGGCCAACAATCCTTCAACACTTATGTCTTCATCAATATCTTCCCAATGGATACCGTAACCTCTGCCTATTAATCTCCAATTATTCCTTTCTTCCGGTGTAGCATTTACCAAACGAGGGAACCATTCAAGGGGAACTGCAATTGTTCTTCCATCACTGAGATCTACGGTTAGCGTATCCCTTGTCACTTTTACATTTTCAGCTCTTGGAATTTCTATTTCAATTGCCGAAATATTCATGCCATGCCTCCAATAATTTTGAATGATGCTCATTTATAATTTTATGTATTTTGGCAATCTCTAACCTGCTAAATCCTCCACTACTTTGTAGTCTAACAGGATCAAGCCAGAACTTAGCAATATTTTCATCCCGCTCAACATGTATATGTGCTGGCTCATCACGGTCTCCTGCATAAAAGAAAAAACGATATGGCCCAACTTTGAGTACCGTTGGCATTTGTTTTTATACTATCATATTCTCGTATTTTTCGCCTCAACGCTCGAAATCACAGGCGGAGTAAAACGAGTGAGATGTTATGAGTTTTATTTAAGTGAAACATATTCCGTCATTATTAATAAAGATGCAACTAATACAAGACCGAACCAATGAGGAAACGGTTAGCCACTTCTCTTTTCGCTAAATAAAATCATTTAATTTCAATCCTTCTTCCACATAACGCCTGAACTGTGCGGCAGCTTTATGCCGCGTCCCTCTTGAGCGCCTTGTTATGTGGCAATATTTGCTTCTCGTGCACGACGTGCTACCCGCCAATGAACTAAAAAAACAACAACAGCAATGATAAAAATAATCACGGATTGCGTCAAGCTTTGAAATGCATCTCGTTGCTCAGACTTGATTGACTGCTGATAACTTGCCAAACGTTGTTTTGTTAGTTCTTCATCAGCAGGGCGTTGCCTTTTTTTATTACCACTACTGCAGCTATCGCTCCCCTTCCAAAAAGCGTCATTGCTTTGATGCCGATTATATTCGTACGAGCTCATTGTGAATTCCGGATTTGCAATTCTAACTATATCATAGATTGAAATACCAAACGCTATGACAAAACATACTATTGTAGCGAAGCATACAGCTAAGGCATAAACCTCAAGAATTGATTTCTTCAATCTGCCCTCCTATTTTTCTAATTTTAAACATAACGTTCCAAATCATCGGGGAGGTACCGCATCCGCTGGATTTAATTGTTATGCTTTATTTTATTCTCTTTTTCCAATAATCAGGTTCCCTGTTCAATTGCATAATTGCAATGATAAAGATTTCCTCGCCGACAATTTGATAGATAACACCAAACGGGAAACGGTTAGTTAAGCACCTTCTCGTATTTTCTGAAAATTTAGACCATGCTGATGGAAAATGAATTATCCGATGGATCGTTGAGAAGACTTCCTTCGAGAATTCCAAGCCAAGTCCTGATCGGCATTTCTCAAAATAATTTATCGCTTCAAGAAATTCTTCCTTTGCTTCGGGATGGAAGGAGTATTTCATCTATGAAATCTTTTCCTGATTTCCTTAAAGACCTCATCGCCGGGAATGGTTTTAACTTTGCCGGTTTTAATTTCATTAACCCTCTTTTCAGCTTCCTTTGCCCATAATGCATCTATTTCTTTTTGTGACGGGTGCAAACTGTTGAGAATCTTTTCAACCAATGTGGTTTTTATGTCTACCGGTAAAGACTCGACCATTGAAATTAGCTCGTTTGTTTTCATAGTCATAAGATCACCTCCTTTTTATATTTTATCATAACAATAATTATACCAACTTACCTTTAGCTGGTTTCATGGAAAGAATATAGCATATTAAAGGGTTTGGATAAAGGAAAAAATCATTTAAAATCAATAAAATATAAGGTAATTGTAAAAGTTTTGGCACCATTTTACAATGGTGCCTATGGACCTAAACACATTTGAATTCATTGGAAAAACTGAAAATAAAGCTCGTCTTTATTTCAGAAAACACTGCTGGAAAAATAGCCGTGTTTTTTGCACCAGGTGTAAAAGCTATAAAATCTATCGTATACCGGATAAAAGATACCGCTGTAAAAGGTGCGGTTATAAGTTCCATGACTTTACCGGCAGATGGCTTAATAGGCTCAATATATCGCACAAAAAATGGCTTTGGATTATAAAGTTGTTTGAGCTTGAGGTATCGGCCCGAAAGATAGCTGGGCAGGTTCAGTTGAGCTATCCAACAGTTCTTAAGGCGGTTACTCTTATTAGGATTGCCATTGTAGCCAATGCCAAAGATGCTCAGGAACTTCTTAATGGTGAAATAGAGCTTGATGAGACATATTTTGGAGGCAGACACAAAGGGAAACGTGGAAGGGGTGCCTTCAATAAAGTCCCTGTTTTCGGGATTCTGGAGAGGGATGGTATTGTAAAGGTTGAGATTCTGAAAGATGTTACTGCTGAATCTATTTTGACAATGACTGTAAAGACTGTCAGACGAGGCTCTATTGTGTATACTGATAAATTCAGAAGCTATGATGCCCTTATGTTCTGTGGATACAAACATTTGAGGGTAGACCATGGTAAGCGCTTTGCTATAGGCAAGGTCTATATCAACGGCCTTGAAGGCTTCTGGAGCTATGCTAAGGAAAGGCTTATAAAGTTTCATGGTGTATCAAAAGAAAAATTCCCTTTCTATCTGAAAGAAATGGAATTCAGATATAATAATAGACATAAAAATATATTCACTTTATTGGTTCAAAATATATGCAGTTTTGTGCCAAATCTTTTATAATTACCAAAATGAAATATAAAGACTACGCCGCACTTGTAAAACCTGTTATA
>JACROP010000147.1 GCA_016214385.1 Nitrospirota bacterium | reverse complement strand
TTGCGAGGGCAATGCATAAAAAGGGATGGGAGATAATACATATCATTGATAAAGGTAAGATATGGGTGCCGAAACCCTGAGCCCTGCGAAGGGTCTCATTGTAAAGACTACATCAAGTCCTTTATAATATTTCAATGAGATTTTCCAGACTCACAGAATACTTTGAGCGGCTTGAGGCAACCACAAAACGCCTTGAGATGTTCGACATCTTAGCAGAGCTCTTCAGAGAAGCGTCAGCCAAAGACATCGACAGGATTATTTACCTCAGCCAGGGGCAGCTCCTACCGCCTTTTCACGGCCTTGAGATAGGTATGTCAGAAAAACTCTTAATAAGGGCACTGTCTGATGCTACAAATACGCCGACAAAGAAAGTGGAGGACATCTTTAAAAAAACAGGGGACCTCGGCACAGCAGCAGAAGAGCTAATCAGGGAAAAGGGCCAGGGTCTGAAAGTCGAACAGGTATATGAAGAACTCATTGATATCGCACAGACAGCAGGTGCAGGGAGTGTTGAAAAAAAAATAGGGTTTTTAAGCAACCTGTTAAAAGGCGTCTCATCAAAGGAGGCAAAATATATTGCAAGGTTTGTAATAGGCAGGTTGAGGCTTGGCATTGGAGACCCTACTGTGCTTGAAGCCCTTGCCCTCTCAAGGGGAGACAGGGCCATAAGGCCAGAGCTTGAGAGGGCATATAATCTCTGCTCAGATCTGGGACTTGTTGCAAAGACCCTGCTTGAAAAAGGGCTTGGAGGCATTAGAAAGTTTCATGTGCAGGTAGGCTATCCAATCAGGATGGCACTCTGCGAAAGACTTCCATCATCAGAGGAAATAATCACAAAAATAGGAAGGGCTGCAGTCGAAGGCAAATATGACGGCTTCCGCGTGCAGGTGCATAAAGACGGAAATAGGGTAGACCTCTTCTCCCGCAATCTTGAGCGGACGACCCCTATGTTTCCTGAGATCAGCGAGGCAGCAAAGACACACTTCCTCGCAAAAAAGGCTATTTTCGAAGGCGAGGCACTTGCATACAACGATGCAACAGGAGAGTTGTTCCCCTTTCAGATTACAATTCAGAGAAAGAGAAAACACGGTATAGAAGAGCTTTCTAAAGAATACCCGCTCAAGTTTTTTGCCTTTGACCTCCTTTATGCAGACGGTGTTGACTACACAGAGAGGCCATTTATAGAAAGGAGGACCCAGCTTGAAAGGCTTATAAAGAAAGGCGCTGTAATAGAACCATCGGAGATTTTAATCACAGCCGATCCCAGGAAAATCCTCGAATATTTTGAAGGTACAGTTGCCAGGGGGCTTGAAGGGATAGTGGCAAAAAGGCTTGATGCGCCTTATTCAGCAGGGGCCAGAAACTTTAACTGGATAAAATTAAAGAGGAGTTACAGGGGCGAGCTTGCAGATACTATTGATGTTTGCATTGTCGGATATTTCCGGGGAAAAGGCGCAAGGGCAAGGTTCGGGCTCGGGGCACTTCTCGGCGCTGTATATGACGGAAAAACAGACACATTCAAAACAGTAAGCAAGATAGGTTCAGGGTTTACAGAGGACGAAGTCGTAGAGCTTAAAAATATTCTCGATAGGATCTCCCTTTCACATAAACATCCGAGGGTTGATTCTGTAATGGAGGCTGATGTCTGGGTTGAGCCTCGCTATGTAATCACAGTAATGGCCGATGAGATAACCCGCTCTCCTGGCCACACTGCAGGGAAAGACAGGGAGGGCATTGGATATGCCCTAAGATTTCCGAGGGCCGTCGGTTTTTTGAGGGAAGACAAGAAGCCTGAGGATGCAAATACAGTAAAAGAGATCATTGGGATGTTCGAGCAGCAGAAAAAGGTAAAGGTGCAGTAACTCATGCCCTTTTGCCCAAATCCTGAGTGTCCCCATTGGAAAAGAACTGGAAAGCCAGCGGAGTTCTTAGAAGGCACTACTCATTGTTCAGATTGTGGAAGTCCTCTATCGGAAAAAGTCGTATTTGAGGAAAGGATATTATAAAGGATATTATAAGGAAAATGATCCATCAAAGATAATGAAAAGAGTGTTTATTTGTGTTAGACTTAGAGCATGAAAACAGACTGGAAAAAGAGGATAGAGCTGAATCCTGATATTATGGGTGGAAAGCCTGTGATTAAAGGTACACGGGTTCCTGTTGAAGTTATTGTTGGTGGATTGGCAGGTGGCATGACAATTGAAGAGGTGTGCAAAGAATACAGGCTTAAAGCTGAAGATGTAAGGGCAGCCCTATCCTATGCAGCAGAAACACTCTCAGAGGAACACTTGATTGCAGTTTCTCGTAGATGAAAACCTGCCTTTAGGAATTGTTGAACATCTTTTATCTTTAAAACATGATGTCCTTGATGTAGCAGCATCAAACCTAAGAGGCTCTCCAGATACAGTACTCTGGGCAAAGGCTGCCGAAGAAAAAAGAATCATTGTAACAAGAGACCTTGATTATCCTATCATTGGTTTAAAACCATCACCATTCGGAGTAATATTAGTTCGAGTTCCTGCGAACTTTAAGGCATCACAGATCAAAAGTATTTTCAAGGAGTCAATAAAAAATATAAAATTTGAACGACTTAAAAACAAAGTAGCCGTTATAACTCCTGGAAGAATCAGAATTAGCCCTTTGCCATGAAAGAAAAATAGAAGGAAAATATTGAAATGAAGATAGAGCATTATTCCTTTGGAAGGATAGTTATCGAGGGCAGAGAGTATACATCTGATGTGATAATCTATCCCAACAGGGTTGATCCTTCGTGGTGGAGGAAACAAGGGCATTTCCTTCAGGTTGTTGACCTGACCGATGTGATGGATGCAAAACCATCTGTCTTGATAATCGGGACAGGTTATCACGGAGTAATGGAGGTCCCGAAGGAGACTCTTGAATTCCTCAAATCAAAGGGTATCGAAGTCCACACCGAGAAGACAGCAAAAGCAGTTGAGCTTTATAACGAACTATCACAAAAAAGGCCAACCATAGCAGCACTGCACCTGACGTGTTAAATGGTGCCGAAGGCGGGAATCGAACCCGCACGGGTTACCCCACACGCCCCTCAAACGTGCGTGTCTACCAGGTTCCACCACTTCGGCATGATTATAAAATAGAATATAATAATCCCTGCGTATTTTCAAGGGTAGAATCGAATGCTGGGAGCGGATAAAATATATTATTTTACCCTCTGTGTCCCCTGTGGCCAACTCTATTATAGGGGTTAATTAGAAATAGAGTGAACAAAACTTGTATAACTCTGAGGAGGGTCGATTAAATGAATCCCCATACCGCTTTTTGATGTCCTGAAAAGGCCAGACATCGACTTCATTGCCCTCACGACCTTTCCAAAGAGAGAAACTTCTTCTGCATCTGGCAGGTGTAATTTTATCTTGATCACACTACCTGGGACAACTGCCCTGTTGGTTCTGATAAACATGCCTGTCTTTGACAAATCGCTTGTTATTCCAATATGCTCTACCTCAGTCTGGAATCTAACCTCCAGCCTCTTGATTACCCTGCTTGCATTCCTTTTTTCCAGGGCGGGAGTCATAAAAAAAGTTTATAAAAATAATGTGGATTAGTCAAGTAATACTCAATCCTATATTTTTAAACAGACTTGCGGACAGCTACCTCTTGATAAAATGGGCATTGTCTGCAGTCCTTGATCTTCTGAGCGTATATGCCCTGCACCTTTCCTTCTGAAAAGGTTCCAGCCACAGCCCAGCACACCCGCCCAAAGTTAGGGTAGGCGCTACATGTCCTTTCCCTGTCATTTTCAATGCCACATCCCCTGTATTGCCAGCACTTGATTTTTCCCCTGTCCTCCTCCCTCTGGAGCGGAAAATAAAGAGTAAAGGTGCTGCCCTCGTTTAGTTTGCTTCTGACCTTAATCATCCCGCTGTGTTCGTCCATTATTTTTTTGCAGATAGATAGGCCAAGTCCTGTGCCAACACCAATTGCCTTTGTTGAATAAAAGGGCTCAAAAATCAATTTAATATTCTCAGCGGGTATCCCTTTCCCGTTATCGCAGATATCAACGGCAATATAATCGATATCATTTAAAAATTCAATGTAGGTCCGTACAATAAGTGTCCCTTTTCCTGACATGGCATCAAGGGCATTAATGATGAAATTGTACAATGCCTGCTTGACCTGGTCCCTGTCCAGCAGGGCTTTACACTGTGCAGCCCTGTAGTCTTTTTTGACTTCGATGTTCTGTTCCTCAAAAATAGCACTGAACTCCTTCAGAGAGCTATCGACCACATCATCGAGGTGTGCGAGTTCCAGATAAAACCTTGCATCCCGTGAAAATATCAGCACATCCTTTAAGGTCTTCTCGAGCTTGTCAACCTCTGAAACTATCAGTTCAGCATATTCCTTTTCCTTTGTCCCATCGGATGCTATTTTATAGAGACGCCGTGCAAATCCCCCTACGCCGGTCAGAGGATTTCTGATCTCATGGGCAACATCTGCAGTCAATCTTCCAAGGGCAGAGAGTTTTTCAGACTCAACCAGCCTCTGCTGCGTCTTGCTGAGGTCGAATATTGACTTCTCGAGTTCGCAGTGGAGCGACTCTATTTTCGTTTTGTCCGCGCGAAGCTTTTCTGACAGAAAACCGAGAGGCACTGCAATGAGGAATAAAAAGGAGACCCTGAGGGCATAATCGGTCCACTGAATGGCCTCAAAGTCAAAACTCCCGCCTGCGAGATAGACCAGCGATGAGACAGCAGCCAATCCGATTCCACAGGCAAGTCCGTAGTAAAAAGTATTGAGTGCAGTCAGAAGGTAAAATCCGAGATAAAAATTGCTCTCAAACCCGCCTGTATTTTTTACAAGCAGAAATACAAAGAGAAGGTCAAACACAAGGCCGAGAAAATATATCCTTCTTATTTTCTGTGGCTTTAAAAAAATCAGGACATAGATAAAAAAATTATAGAAGAAATAATATATGTAAATGTTGAGAACGGCTGAAAACTCCTGTGGAGGCAATGATGAAAAGACAAGCCACCCGAGTCCTCCAAGGAAGACCGTAACTCGCAGGAGAAAAAACCCGACATCTGTTGATTCCAGATTTTTTCTGGCAAGACTCCACTGCGCCCTTAAATTCAAAGCATCCTCACAAGCCAGCCCTGCTTATCGAAACCTGAATGGATTTAAATAAATTATAACATAGAAAACAACGCAGAGATTCAAATCAGAATTGAGGCCTTTGCCAGGTTCAGGAGAATAGAAGGGAAAACCCCGAGGATAATGGTCATGATGGCTGTAATTGCAAGTGCAAGGCTCATTGAGCCTGATACTGTAAGGGCCACTTCTTCTTTTGGCTCCTTCATGTACATATACATCACGACCCTCAGGTAAAAGTAAGCAGAAATAGCGCTGAATATGACAGCTATCACAACAAGCCATGTATAACCTGCATTTACTGCGCTCAGGAATAAATAGAATTTGCCGATAAAACCTGCGGTCGGAGGTAGCCCTGTAAGGGAGAACATAAATATGAGCATCAATGCCGAGGCAAGCGGGTGCGACTTTGCAAGGCCGAGAAAGTCCTCTATGTTCTCTCCTTTAAAGCCTTCCCTCCTCAGCATTATTACAACAGCAAAGGCACCTGTATTCATAAAGGCGTAAATCATCACATAGCTCATCAGCGCTGACAGCCCCTCGGCATCGCCTGCAATAAGGCCGAGGAGCATATACCCTGCATGGGCAATGGAAGAATATGCAAGCATCCTCTTGATATTTGTCTGAGACAGGGCAATGATATTGCCGACAGCCATTGTAAGAATAGAAATCGGGATGAGCACAGAAACCCAATCAACCTTTATAGGGCCGAGGGCCTCCATAAAGACCCTTGCCATTGCAGCAAAGCCTGCGGCCTTCGGCCCTACTGACATAAAGGCTGTAATCGAGGTAGGTGCACCTTCATATACGTCAGGCGCCCACATATGAAATGGCACAGCAGCGATCTTGAAACCAAAAGCCACGGTAAAAAGAATCATCGATAAGAGAAGCACTGTATTGCCAGAAAGCCCTTTGAGGGTAATATACGTGGCTATTTCTTTTACATTGGTTGTGCCTGTGGTTCCATAAATCATTGATATGCCGTAAAGCAGAAAGGCCGAGGAAAAGGCGCCGAGCAGAAAATACTTAAGGGCTGCCTCATTTGATCTTATCTCGTGCCTTATAAACCCTGCAAGGACATAGGTGGAAATGGCCATCAGCTCAAGGCCGAGATATATAACTATCAGGTCTGTCCCTGAGGCCATAATCATCATGCCGAGTGTTGAAAATAGTATAAGGCTGTAATATTCGCCTAAGTTTGTCCCTTCTATCTTTATATATTTCACAGATATAAGGATTGATAAAAAGGCATTGATGTAAAAAATCAGCTTGAAGAAAGTAGAAAAACCGTCTGAGATAAACATATCTGAAAAGGTCAGGCCAGCCCTGGTTGTGAGAGTGATATAAAAAGTAATTCCGAGACTGATAATGCTCATCAGGGCAACTGTTTCTTTCTTTTTTAATATGAGGTCAGCCATCAGTACAAAAAGGGCAAGGCCACACAATACGATTTCTGGCATTGCAGGGTTGATATCAGGCAAAGGAAAAGGAATCTGCATTCATTACCTCCAGAAGAGTTTTGCCAGGGACACGCCCTCCTGGGCCGTGTTTACCCTCTCAATTAAATGCTGCACAGAGGCATGCGTAAAGCTGAGAAATGCATTCGGATAAACCCCTATCCAGAATACAAGGATGACAAGCGGCAGGAGGGTTGAGATTTCCCTTATGTCCATATCCGAAATACCTATAACCTTTTCGTGCACGCTCATAAAGAAAAGCCTCTGATAAAGCCAGAGCATATAGCCAGCGCCTATAATTATTCCTGTTGCAGCAAGTACACCTGCCCATTTATTCGCAGTAAAGCCACCGAGGATTATGAGGAATTCACCTATGAATCCATTCGTCCCTGGAAGTCCTATTGCAGCAAGTGTAAAGACCATAAAAAATGCAGCATATATCGGCATTGGTGTTGCGAGACCGCCATGGTCACTAATCTGCCTCGAATGTGTCCTGTCATAGATTATTCCAACGCTCAAGAATAGCGCGCCTGTTACAATCCCGTGGTTTATCATCTGTAAGATTCCGCCTTCCATCCCCTGACTGTTGAGGGCAAAAATCCCGAGTGTTACAAAACCCATGTGGCTTACAGAGCTATATGCGATCAGCCTCTTCAGGTCTTTCTGGGCAAGGCATATGACAGCGCCATATATTATAGCTATAACAGAAAGGGTTAACATTGCAGGAGTCATTGCCTTTGAAGCCTCAGGGAATAACGGTATAGAGAACCTGAGAAAACCGTATGCACCCATCTTTATGAGTATAGCCGCAAGGATGACGCTGCCAGCAGTGGGTGCCTCTGTATGTGCATCTGGAAGCCAGGTATGGACAGGAAACATCGGAACCTTTACTGCAAAGGCAGCAAAAAATGCCCAGAAGAGCCAGAACTGTACTTTATAAGGGTATGTCTTTGTCGCCAGTTCAAGGATATCGAATGTCTTGCCTGCATAGAAATAAAGGAATATTATCCCGACAAGCATCAGCACGCTACCAACGAGCGTATAAAGGATGAATTTTATTGTTGCATAAATCCTGTTCGGTCCTCCCCAGACCCCTATAATTAAAAACATGGGTACGAGCATTGCCTCCCAGAATATATAGAAGAGGAAGAAATCAAGGGAGCAGAAGACGCCTGCAATTGCGCCTTCTGTCAATAGAATGGCTATATAGAACTCTTTTACCTTTATCTTTATAGAATGCCATGATATGAGAACGCAGAGGATTGCAGATAGTGTGGTAAGGAGGACAAGGAGGACGCTTATCCCATCAACACCTAAATAATATTTTATATTCCATGCAGGAATCCAATTATATCTTTCGACAAACTGCATCTTATGTGTCGTCTTATCGAAGTTTGTAAACAGGGGGATTGAAAGGATGAATGTTATCACAGTCACTATCAGGGCGGTCCATTTTATAAGTGACTCCTTGTCTCTATTGATAAGGAGAAGCAACAGGACACCGAAAACAGGCATAAATACGATGGTGCTGAGGATTGGATAAGCTAAATTATTCATTATTACCTGTTCCATAATTTTTAATTTTCTCTTACAACAATAACATCACTGCTATTATCAGGAAGACCCCGGCAGCCATTATGATTGCATAATGATGCACAAACCCGGTCTGTATCTTCCTCAATTTCTCACTGAACACACCTATTGATTTAGGGACTCCATTCACTACCCCTTCTATTATCTTTGCATCCGTGAAGCCCTCAAGGACATTATTCGCAATCCAGAATGTAGGCCTCACAATAATGAAACTATAAAATTCGTCCACATAGTATTTGTTATAAAGTGTCCTGTAGATGTTGCTAAACCCCTCTGCAAGCCTTACGGGTATTTCTGTCTTTAAGAGATACCATATTGCAGCAATCACGATCCCGGAAATCGCTATAACTGTCGAAAGGCCCATTATCGCCCATTCTTCGGCATGTGTGCCATGGGCCTCAGGATACCCAAGCACAGGCTTTAAGAACTCAGCAAATTGTGCACCTCCTCCGAGTAGAGGGGGAATCCCGACCCACCCTGCAACAACAGCACCCACTGCCAGTAACATAAGCGGTATTGTCATAACCCCTGGAGACTCGTGAAGGTGATGTTCTTCCTCACGGGTTCCACGGAATTTTCCATGGAATGTAAGGAATATCAGCCTGAATGAGTAAAAAGGTGTAAAAAATGCAACAGCAGTCACAACGACCCATACAAACTTTCCTACACCAGTACCAGAGGCATAGGCAGACCATACTATCTCATCCTTGCTGAAGAACCCTGAAAAACCCGGAACACCTCCAGCGCTTAATGCAGCGATAAACATTGTAATATAGGTAATCGGCAGGTATTTTTTGAAACCACCCATTCTCTGGATATCATTATGGTGGATGGCATGGATGACACTGCCAGCACAGAGGAAGAGAAGTGCCTTGAAGAATGCATGGGTGTAGAGGTGAAAAACCCCTGCAGCATATGCGCCAACACCACAGGCAGCGAACATCATTCCGAGGTGACTTATCGTGGAGTATGCGATTATCCTCTTTATATCATTCTGGACAATGGCGATTGTTGCTGCAAAGAGGGATGTAACTGCCCCAGTAATGGCTACTGTAGACATTGCAACCTCTGAGAGGTTGAATATAGGGCTGCACCTCGCAACCATGAATACACCTGCTGTGACCATTGTTGCAGCATGTATGAGAGCGCTCACAGGCGTCGGGCCTTCCATTGCATCTGGCAGCCATACATGGAGCGGTATCTGGGCTGATTTTCCTACTGCACCGCAGAATAAGAGCAGGGCTATCAATGTAATTAGATCGGCCTCAAGTCCGAGGAAATTTACCTTCTGACCTACAAAATCATTTACTCCGCCGAATACAGGCGCATAATGAAGTGTCCCGAAGAAGAGGAATATCAAAATAACTCCAAGGCCAAAACCAAAATCGCCAAACCTGCATGTTATAAAGGCCTTTTTTCCTGCATCAGAGGCTGATTTCTTCTCAAACCAGTAGCCTATTAAGAAATAAGAGCATAGCCCAACTGCCTCCCAGCCAAAATAGAGCAGAAGGAAGTTATTTGCCATAACGAGCATGAGCATGGAGAAGGTAAAGAGGCTCAGATATGCGAAGAACCTGTAATAGCCCCTGTCGCCGTGCATGTAACCTATCGAGTAGATGTGTATGAGAGAACCCACACCTGTAACAACTATAAGCATTACTGCTGTGAGCTGGTCAATGAGGAAACCGACAGAGACCTTGAACTTATCAGAGACTATCCAGGTGTAAAGGTCTTCGTTTATAGTTTTTCCTGATATGGCATCAGAAAGGGTTATAACCGATACAACAAATGAACCAATCACTGCAAGGCACGAGACCCAATGGGCCCTATCCTTTATGTACTTCCTTCCAAAGAGGATATTTATAACGAATGCTGCAAGCGGTAAAAATGGTATCAATAAATAATTTTCCATGTTCCCTTTCAGCTGTCATTCCGAACGAAGTGAGGAATCTTAAACACTCGGAATAAGATTTCTCCCTTTGGTCGAAATGACAACTTTCTTTGGTCTTTTCTTATAATCTGTGTAATCATCAGTAACTACCATTTCATTATATTTATCTCATCAACATGCGTAGTAGCCTTATTTCTGAAAAGTGCGATTATTATGGCAAGGCCAACTGCGGCCTCTGCAGCAGCCACTACAATAATAAAAAACACGAGTATCTGTCCCCTCACATCATTGAGATAATGGCTGAAGGCCACAAGGTTTATGTTTACCGCATTAAGCATGAGTTCTATGGACATAAACATTATTATTACGTTCTTCCTTGTAAGAAAGCCAAAAATCCCGATAGTGAACACCACCATGCTCAAAATTATATAGCTATTTAATGAAACCACTCTACCAGCTCCGCTGGAATTCAAAATAAATGAATTCCTTTCGCCTCAGCGAATCTTCGATAATTTTGCATTTTGATTTTTGCATTTTGATTTTTCTTTGTAACACTTTGCTCAACTCCCACTCATTACGGTCTTAACTTTTTCTTCGCAAGCACTACCGCTCCTATAATAGCCACAAGCAAAACAACAGATGCTACCTCAAATGGGAACAAATATTCTGTGTATAAGACCTGTCCTATAAGGTTGATATGTCCTGTCTTTTTTACTGCATCTATCGTGTAAATCCCTGAAGGCCCCTTGATTAAAGCCTTTGCAGAAATGCCCAGGACAAGGAGCAGGGCAAGCGCAACTAAAAAACCTAAAGGCCAGAGGTTTACAAAACGGCGGGCCCTCTCCTCTTCTTTCAGGTTGAGGAGCATGATAACAAACAGATACAGGACTAAAATAGCTCCTGCATATATAATAATCTGTATGGCAGCAAGAAACTCTGCATTCAGAAACAGATAAAGGGCCGCTATATGGAAAAATAACAGCAACATCCACAACACGCTGTGCACGGGATTTCTCCTCGTTACAACAAGCAGTGACATTCCCACAATAGCCACTGCAAAGTATCCGAATACAACCTGGGGGAGCATTTATTTTTTCCCTCCTCTGGATTCAATATCTCCACTTATGGGCCGCCAGAAGCGCTTAAAGTATCTTTCTCCTTTCTGGCCGGCCATGTATTTATCCCAGTTTGACAGGAGCTTGTCTTTTGTATAATAAAATGCATCTCTGTTGTAATCAGAATACTCATAATGCTCTGTGAGGGCTATGGCCCCAACAGGGCATGCCTCAACACAAAAGGCGCAGTATACACATCTCAATACCTCTATCTCATAACGGTCAACAACTTTTTTGTGATCCTCTCCCTCGCTTGTATAGATATAGATACACTGTGACGGGCAGTATGCAGCACACAGACAGCAACCTATACATTTTTCTTTGCCGGTCTGAGGGTCCCTCACCAGGGCATGGAGCGCCCTGAACCCAGGAAAAGGAGGACGTTTTTCCTTTGGGTACTGCCTTGTAACAGCACGGGAGAAGAGACGGCTTAAGGTAAGGGCAAGGCCATTGATGATCTCTGTGAAAAAGACCTTCTTAACGAGTTCCTTGACTGTCATTTTAAATTTTTCATTTTTCATTTTAAATTTTGAAATTATATCAACACCTTTGCTAACCCTGTTATCACTATATTGGCTAATGCCAATGGTATGAAGAGTTTCCACCCCAGGCCCATCAACTGGTCATACCTGTATCTTGGAAGCGTTGCCCTTATCCAGAGATAAAAGAATATAAGCGCATAGACCTTTATTAAGAACCAGAGCACAGGGGGCAGGAATGGCCCGTTCCAGCCTCCGAGGAAGCATATCACCACAAGAGAGGACATCAGGAGCATTCCTGCATACTCAGCAGCATAAAACAGTCCAAAGCGCATACCGCTATACTCCACGAAGTAGCCTGCAACAAGCTCGCTCTCTGCCTCAGGCAAATCAAAAGGCGCCCTGTTGGTCTCTGCAACTGCAGCCATAAGGAATACAAAGAAGGCAACAGGCTGGACAAATATAAACATCCCCAGAGGGTACTTTTGCTGAGCATTTACAATATCAACGAGATTAGCAGAGCCTGAAAGTAGCATTATTCCTACAAGGCTCAATCCCATTGCAATCTCATAGCTTATCACCTGGGCCGATGACCTGAGTCCACCGAGAAAAGAGTATTTTGAGTTTGATGCCCAACCAGCTACAATAATGCCATAAGCTCCAACAGAAGACAGGGCAAGTATATAAAGAATCCCGATATTAATATTCGCAATAAAAAAACTATCCCAGAAGGGGATTACTGCAAAGGCAGCGAGGGCTGCTGTCAGAGATATAACTGGCGCGATGTAAAAGACCGGTTTATCAGCATTAGCCGGGATAACATCCTCCTTGAAGAAAAGCTTTATCCCGTCTGCAATGGGCTGAAGAATCCCGTGCGGACCAACCCTCATAGGGCCAAGCCTTACCTGCATATGCCCTATTACCTTACGCTCAACATAACTAAGGTAGAGCGCATTAAACATGGCAAAGGCAAAGACAATAGCTATTTTTATGAGCATGAGGATTACCTTTATTGTTAAACCTGTTATCCCGTCTATCATCTTTATGCCTCTTTAAATTTTCTCAATACTCACTTGCCAGCCTTCAATGCCAGGAACCCTTGTAACAGGGTCAAGCACATAACCAAGCAGCCTGTATGCACCGAGCCCTTCAAAGTTATTACTCACAGTAACAATGCCCTCGGGCAAAGCAGGGTCAATATCAATCACCATCTCCATCGAAGACAGTTTTGTGCTCACTCTGACCTTCTGACCGCTTGAAAGGCCCAGTCTCGCCGCCTCTTCAGGAGCTATCTTTAAAAGTGAATCAGGGTATATCTGCCTCAGTATTCCGGCCCTCCTGCTAAGGGTCCCTGAGTGAAAGAGTGGTTTCTCAATGCTTAGATACAGCTTCCCGCTAAATAAACGTCCAGGCCCTTTTACTGTGGCAACTTCCCTTACCTCACCCCTGAGAGGTTCTCCTCTGTAAGGCCAGATAGCCTTACCTGAGTCAATTTCCTTATAAGTAAGTCCGTAATATAAAGGTGAAAGTTCTGAAATCTCATTAAACACATCCTCAGCAGAGGCATATAACATTGGATGTTTGAGTCTTTTAGATATCTCTGAGATTATCTTCCAGTCTTCCATTCCATCCCGCATCACTGCCCTCCTGAGGCGCTGTATCCTTCTTTCAAGGTTTGTATAAGTGCCATCTTTTTCAGACCAGCTAAGCGTCGGGAATACTACATCTGCAAGTTTTGCAGTCTCGGTTAAAAAAATGTCCTGCACAACAAGGAAATCAAGTTTTTTAAGGGCATTCTCTACAAAGGCACTGTTGGGCAAATTAAACACAGGGTTTTCTCCCATCACATAGAGTGCCTTGAGGGAACCCCTATCAACAGCCTCTATCATCTCCATAAGGCTCATTCCTTCCCTCTCAGGGATAGATACGCCCCATGCCTCATCGAATCTTCTCCTGAAATTTCCAATGCCCACATGCCTGAAGCCGGGGAGCATATCAGGCAGACAACCAGCATCCATGAGTCCCTGTTCATTCGGCCTCTCTGAAAGGAGGTAGAGCCTTGCCTCAAGGATATAGGTAAGGCCTGCCACTGCCGCAAGGGTCCTATGGCCATCAGAACGCTGGACAACCTCCCGGCCAAGGACGATAGCAATAGACTGCCCTTTAAGAAGCATTTCCTTTATGTCTGCTAAGTTCGGAGTCTGGCCCGCACCGCTTCGCGGAGCGAGGCCGGGAAGTTCGGAGTTCGGAGTAATGGTCTTTATCCAGTTTTCAATGGCCTGCTTTTCTCCCCTCAGGCCTTTTACCTCAACAATTTCCTTGAGAAGCCTTTCAAGAACATCAGCCTCCTGGTATAAGGGTGGAATTATTGTAAGGCTCTTACATTTCTCAAGACCTCTGGCAGAACCTATTATTATCACCTTTGAACCATTTTTTGCTGCAGCCCTGATTTGCAGTCCAAGGATTGGATTTACTGCAGTGGGGTCTCCTCCGAGGACAAAAATAGTATCTGAGTTTTTAAGCCCTGGTATAATATTAGAAGTAATGCCCTGCCCTAAGACATCCTCAAGAAATCTCTGGGCCCCTGCATAACCAAGCCTCGCTGTAGAATCTATATTATTCGTACTGAGCACTGCCCTCATAAATTTCTGGAACACATAATTGTCTTCATTTGTACATCTCGCTGAGGCAATGCCACCGATGGCATCACCACTATAATTATCCTTTATTTCCTTAAGTCTCTTTGCAACAAAACCAATAGCCTCATCCCATGAGACCTCCCTGAAGAGTGACGAGTGACGAGTGACGAGTGACTTTTCCAGAGACGAGTTATTATATTTACTTGTCTCTTGTCTCTTGTCTCTTGTCTCTATTCTTATCAGCGGCTTTGTGAGTCTGTCAGGGCTATCGACAAATTCATAACCAAAACGTCCCCTCGAGCATAGAAGCCCTCTATTAACACCTCTGCCATCAAATTTAGGGATAATCCTGTTTATAGACTCACTCCTTACCTGTATGGTGAGCGTGCAACCTACCCCGCAATATCCACAGATGGTTTCCACTTCCCTGTCTATCTGCCATGGCCTGTAGCTATGAAGATAAAGCCTGCTGAGTATTGCTCCAACAGGGCACACTGTAAGGCAGTTACCGCAGTATTCACAATCATAGCGGCCACCTGAAAATGGCTCAACCACTGAGTGATTCCCCCTGCTTATGACATATATGGCTGATGCACCCTGCACTCCATCACACATCCTTACGCATCTTGTGCAGACAATGCATCTTTCCATATTCCTTGAAAGAATAGGGTCATCAAAACTCTGCCTGATCTTCATCTTTGGCTCTGTATAGCGGCCTGCTGTGGCTCCATATTGATGGACGAGATCCTGAAGCTCGCACTCACCTGCCTTATCGCAGTAAGGGCAGTCAAGCGGGTGATTGATGAGAATAAACTCAAGTATGCCCCTGCGAACTTTTGAGATTATCTCTGACTCAGTCCTCACCACCATGCCATCGGCCACCATTGCAGTACAGGCAGCCTGGAGCTTAGGCATTTTTTCGATCTCAACAAGGCAGAGCCTGCAGCCACCCCATTGCTCAAGTTCCTCGTGATAGCAGAGCGCGGGAATCTTGATGCCTGCCTGCCTTGCTGCCTGAAAAACTGTCACAGGCTTTTCTAATTTAATATCTTTGCCGTTGATGGTTACTGTAATCATGATCAGGAATTAACCCTTTCGACGTCATTCCCGCGCAAGCGGGAATCCAGGGAAATTAAGGCAAACGACTGGATTCCTGCCTTCGCAGGAATGACAGAGGATGAAGGTGTTTATAACACTTTTTAGATACCTCATACTTACTGTGATGAGTTCATTCCGTAATTTTTAATTTTGAATTTTGCATTTCGCATTTTTAATGTGCTCCTCAAACTCGCTCCTGAAATGTTTGACCATGCTTATAACTACTGATGCAGCACCATCTCCGAGCGGGCAAAAGGTCTTACCGAGTATGTTGTTTGAGACATCGAGGAGGAGCTCTATGTCTCCATCTACTCCTTCACCTTGCTCGATCCTGCCGAGAATTTTTCTCAGCCATCCTGTACCATCGCGGCATGGTGTGCATTTTCCGCAGGACTCATGCTCGAAAAATTTCAATGCCCTGTAGCAGACCTTTACCATACATACTGATTCATCCATCACAATAACCGCTCCTGAGCCAAGCATGCTTCCTGCCTTTGACATGGCCACAAAGTCCATTGCACAATCAATGGCATCAGGCGGAAGCACAGGAGTAGAGATACCTCCAGGAATGACTGCTTTAAGCTTCCTGCCTCCTTTAATACCGCCGGCATGGGTATAAATCAAATCCCTCAGCCTTGTTCCCATTGGGAGTTCATAAACTCCAGGCCTTTCAACATGGCCGCTTATGCAATAAATCTTTGGCCCTGGACATTCAGGGCTTCCAATCTTTGAATAAGCATCAGAACCAACTTCGATTATAAAAGGTATGTTTGAAAGAGTTTCTACATTGTTAACTATAGTCGGCATGGCCCATGCACCGACATTAACCGGGAATGGCGGCTTGATCCTCGGCTGCCCCCTTTTACCCTCAAGGGATTCAATAAGCGCAGTCTCTTCGCCGCATATATAAGCTCCCGCGCCCTGATGCACTACGAGGTGAAATTTTATTCCTCTTCCCAGGATATTATCTCCGAGATAATTTTTGTTATATGCCTGTTTTATTGCCCTGTTTAAAATATCCTTTGCATCTGGATACTCGCCCCTCAGGTATATGTAACCGTACTGGGCCCCGAGGGCATAGCCTGATATGACCATGCCTTCTATTAATAAATGAGGGTTTTTCTCAAGGATAGGCCTGTCTTTAAAAGTTCCGGGCTCTCCTTCATCTGCATTACACAGCAGATATTTTGGAAACTTAGGGTCAGCAGAGGCAAATGCCCATTTCATACCGGTTGGAAAACCTGCGCCACCCCTGCCCTTCAGTCCTGATTTTTTTACCTCCTCGATTATTTTCTTTGGCTGCATCTCGAGGGCCTTCCTGATACTCCTGTAGCCACCTATCTTTTCGTACTCATTGATTTCATGGGAGTTCGGGTTTTCTATATTTTTAAGTAAAACTTTTTCCACCTGCAAATATCCTTTCTTGCTGTTTTGCGGCTATTTGTATCTCTCTAAAATCTCTACTATCCTTTCCTCAGAAAGATTGCCATAATAGTCGCTATCCACAAGCATGGACGGTGCAACATCGCATCCTCCTATACATTCCATTATCACAAGCGAAAACATCCCATCGGATGTTGTACCGCCTTCCTCAAGGCCATATTTATTCTTAAGAAAATCCACAAGCCTTTCAGCGCCAAGAATCATGCATGATACATTTGTGCACAGTTGTATGAGGTGACGGCCCATAGGCCTGCACTTATACATGGCATAAAATGATGCAACGCCCCTGACCACTGCCTTTGGCATGTTCAAAACCTGTGCAACATATTCCATGGCATCAGGGCTTAGCCATCCAGACTCTCTCTGCGCCACATAAAGGGCTGGAAGGAGCGCTGCCCTCGATGTCGGATATCTTGCCCTTATCTCATCGAGTTCTTTTATTGCTGATTCACTGAACATAGTTTTCTCATCACAGGCTAAAGCCCCGCCCCTACACTTCCTACTTCTCACTTCTCACTTTTGTTACCTATCACATTCCCCTAAAACTATATCGATAGTTCCTATATTGGCAATTACATCGGCAACAAGACCACCCTCACAAAGCCTTGGAAGAACTGATGCGTGGACAAAAGACGGAGCCCTTATCCGCATACGGTAAGGCTTGCCTGTGCCATCACTTACAATATAAAATCCGAGCTCTCCTTTTGGTGCCTCGGTGGCGACATAGATCTCACCCTCAGGGACAGTCATGGGGCCTTTTGTAAGAAGGACAAAGTGATGGATAAGATGTTCTATATCACTCATGACCCTATCCTTAGGGGGAAGCACAAACTTCGGGGCATCTGCCATTATAGGGCCTTCGGGTATTTTCTCGATACACTGACGTATAATCCGGTTAGACTGCCTTAGCTCCTCCATTCTGACCCTATAGCGGTCATATATGTCTCCATTCTTGCCAGTGGGAACTTTCCAGTCAATCCTGTCATAGACAGCGTAAGGCATGTATTTTCTCACATCATAGGGGACTCCAGAACCCCTGAGTGTAGGCCCGCTCAAACCCCAGTTTATGGCCTCCTCAGCAGATATAACACCAATCCCTTTAGTTCTACGCAACCATATACGGTTCTGGTCTATGAGGGTTTCATACTCTTGTATCCTCGATGGGAATTCTTCAGTAAACTTGTAAAGGCTCTCCAACCACCCGTCAGGGACATCATTCCTTACTCCACCAATCCTTGGATAGCTTACTGTAAGTCTTGCCCCACAGAGCTGCTCGAATAAATCCATAATCCATTCCCTCTCCCTGAAGGAATAAAGGAAAACAGTCATAGCGCCGATATCGAGGGCATGAGTCGCAAGCCAGAGGATGTGGCTCGATATACGGGTCATCTCCGCTGTTATTGTCCTGATAAATTGCGCCCGCTCAGGCACCCCAATACCGAGGAGTTTTTCTACTGCAACACAGTAACCTATGTTATTGGCCATTGAGGAGATATAGTCAAGGCGGTCAGTAATGGGAATAATCTGCAGATAACTCCTGTGCTCTGCAAGCTTCTCCACCCCCCTGTGAAGATAACCGATATGCGGCGTGCACTTAACAACGGTCTCGCCATCGAGGTCGAGGACCAGCCTCAAAACACCGTGCGTGGCAGGATGCTGAGGCCCCATGCTGACTGTCAGCTCTCTTGTCTCTAATATCTTCTCTACGTGTTCCACTTTCCTATTTCCTATTTCCCATTTCTTATTTCTCATTTCTCATTTCCCATTCCCCATTCCCCACTCACCATCATGGCTATGAAGTTTTTTTATTTCCTCATAGCCCCTGTATTCTTCTTGGCCCTTTAATGGATAATCCTTCCTGAGCGGATAACCTGTCCAGTCCTCTGGCAGAAGGATCCGTCTTAAATCCGGATGTCCATTAAAGGTAATCCCATACATGTCATAAACTTCCCTCTCGTGCCAGTTGGCCCCGATCCACACAGGCATAGCCGAGTCTATTGAGGGATCGGTCTCTTTTACCAATGCTTTTAACAGAATTCTATGTCTGTGCTTGATAGAGTAAAGGTTATACACCACTTCAAATCTCATCTCTCTGTCAGGATAATCAACACCGCAGATGTCTGCGAGATAGTCAAAATAGAGATCTGGATCGTCATGGAGAAAACGGCATATACCGACTATCCTATCTTTTCTTACAATCACGGACACTTGGTCAAGGAATTGGACAATATCTAAGACATCTTCCTGAAATTTCTCCTTTATCTTTTCTGCTATTTGAATTGATTCCACCTTATCCCTCTCAGTGTAATCCGTAATGCATAATACACGAACTCATAACTCATAACTTTTAACTTTTAACTCTTAACTTCTTTACCTCCAGGGGCTCCATCTGAAATATTCCTTTTCAATCTTTTCCTGAAGTTTGATTATACCTTCCATCAGGGCCTCTGGCCTTGGAGGGCAGCCAGGGATGTAAACATCTACAGGGACAAAGGTATCGCAGCCCTGAACAACAGAATACGTATTAAAGATGCCTCCAGAACACGCACAACTACCCATTGAGATTACGTACCGGGGTTCAGGCATCTGGTCATAGACGCGCCTCACTACCGGAGCCATCTTCTTCGTGACAGTCCCTGCAACAATCATCAGATCAGCCTGTCTTGGAGAACCCCTGAAGATAACACCAAAACGGTCAATGTCGTAATGACTCGAGCCTGTTGTCATCATCTCAATTGCACAGCATGCAAGTCCAAAGGTCATCGGCCAGAGCGAAGATTTCCTCCCCCAGTTTATAATCTTATCGAGGGATGTAACAATTGTGTTCGCCCCTGGTATTACCATAACCCCTTCTTCAACCTTAACCAGTGATGCGTGATGCGTGGGGTTTAGTCCCATGTCAAAGCTCCTTTTCTCCATGCATAAATATAGCCAACAAGGAGGATAAAGATAAAGATTACCATTTCTATAAACCCATAAAGGCCAAGCCTATCAAAGGCAACAGCCCACGGATAAAGAAACACTGCCTCGACATCAAATATAACAAAGAGCATGGCAACTATATAAAACTTTACTGAGAATCTATATCTCGGCTCTCCAACAGGAGGGTTTCCTGATTCATAGGGGAAAAGCTTTATGGGGTACGGCCTCTTCGGCCTTACAAGGATGCCGAATAAAAGTGAGCCAAGGCCGAAAGCCATGGCAAGCACCAATAAGACTAATACAGGGAAATACTCACTCGGGATATAGGAACCAGGCATAAGAGTAAAATTGTAGTTAAAACTTAATAATTATGTCAATGCTAACTGGTTTTAAAATTTAAATATATAGTTTTGGATATTTAATAGCTCACATAATATCAAAAAGCCCATCTCTCAAACACCTTAATCATGATATAATAGTTAATATAAATCATGAAAATTTTTGGCAAGTCACTCCATTCCCTTACAGGCAAACTTTTAGTCCTCATAGGTTCCCTTTTTATTATAAGCGGCAGTATTGCCTGGTATGTATTCACCTTTTATACTAAAGAAAAACTAATGGATGAGGCGATAAAGTATGCTGGCTCATTTGTTGAGCTCACAAAAAAAAGCACTCACTATGGAATGCAAAACAACCAGAGAGAGACCATACAGGAAACCATTAAGGCAATAGGCATTGCTGAAGGCATCAGAAAAGTCAGGATCTTTAACCCGGAGGGGAAAATCGCTTATTCATCTAAGGTGGATGATATTGGAAGTTTTGTTGACAAGAGTGACCCAACCTGTCAAAGCTGTCATGTGAGCCCTATCAGGCATCCCCTCGGGATCGAGCCGCAACGACTTACTGTCTTTAAAAAGGCCCCATGGATAATCACTGAGGGGCAGGGAGAAAGGCTACTTAAATTTGTAACCCCAATTTACAATGAACCCTCATGCTATACAGCTAAATGTCATGTCCATTCAAAGAACGTGAAGGTCCTTGGCCTCATGGAAATGGACTTCTCTTTGTCCCTTATTGATAAGGCCATATGGAAGCAGACGACTTTTATAACAGTCTTTGGAGCAATTTTTGCATTTGTACTATCCCTGTCTCTCTGCCTCATTTTATATAAATTAGTCTCCAAACCTGTAACGCTCTTAGCAGACGGCATGAAAGAGGTTGCATCTGGAGAGCTTGACTACAGGGTGGAGATAAACACAAAGGATGAGATGGGAATGTTAGCACAGACTTATACTCGCATGACTAAAGAACTCAAGGCAGCAAGGGAGAAATTAGAGGGCTGGACCAGGGCCTTAGAGGAAGAGGTGGCTAAAAAGACAGAAGAAATCAGAAAAAGCCATGAGCAGATGATACATACAGAAAAATTAGCCTCCCTGGGAAGAATGGCAGCAGGGGTGGCACATGAGATTAACAGCCCCCTCACAGGGATAGTGACATTTGCCCATCTGATGCTCAAACGTATCCCTCCAGAAAATAAACTCGACAGGGAAGACCTCGAGGTCATTATCGAGCAGGCAGAGAGATGCTCAAAGATTATAAAGGGGCTCCTCGGTTTTTCCAGGGCAACGCCATCAGAAAAGAGGCTGCTAAATATAAACGAGGTCATCAATCGCTCCATTCGCATGGTAAGCAGTAAGGCCGATTTTCATAATATCAAATTTGAAATAAACATGGATGATACACTACCACCTGTTGCAGGAGACTTAAGCCAGTTGCAACAGGTCTTCCTAAATATCCTGATTAATGCATCGGATGCTATGAACAACAGAGGGGCCATCCATGTTGCAACCCGCAGGGTCTTTGAAAACGAAACAGCCTTTGTAGAGGTGGAGTTTACTGATACCGGCCCCGGGATCCCCGAGGAGCATCTCGAAAAACTCTTTGAGCCATTCTTTACCACAAAACCTGTGGGCAAGGGCACAGGACTCGGCCTCGCAGTAAGTCATGGAATTATCCAGGAACACGGTGGGACAATTACAGCAAAGAGCGAGCGGGGCAAAGGCGCAAGCTTCTTTATAAGGCTGCCCATAGCTGAAGTAAATTAAGGGATTATGACCAAACCAAGAATACTTGTTATTGACGATGAAGCCATTGTGAGGGTAAGCTGCCAGCGGGCCCTTGCACCTGAAGGCTACGATGTAGAGGCCACCTCAAGGGGAGATGAGGCATTAAAGCTCCTTGAAGAAGAAAACTTTGACATCGTCCTTACAGACCTGAAAATGCCGGATATGGATGGTATTGAAGTCCTTAAAAAAATAAAGGAGAGCTGGCCTCAGTTAGTGGTCATAATAATAACTGGCTATGGGACTGTAAGCACAGCGGTGCAGGCTATAAAGCTTGGGGCCTTTGATTATATAGAAAAGCCATTTACCCCGGATGACATTATTGCTGTTGTAAAAAGAGCAGTTGAAGCCAGATAGTGTTTAGTATTGCGTTTTAAAAATTTAAGGTTCATCGAATAAATAAAAGGAGGCTGACCATGGAAAAGGGGAGAATCCTGGTACTTGATGATGACCCTGTTGTAACTCTTAGCTGCAAAAGAATTCTCGGTGCTGAAGGTTACAGCATCTCAACAGTTGAAAAAGGAGAAGATGCCCTTAAAAGGCTTTCAAAAGAGGAATTTGACCTCTTAATTTCTGACATAAGGCTCCCTGATATAAATGGAATAACCGTGCTAAGGGAGGCAAGGGTCATTCAACCAAAAACAGACGTTGTTATTATAACAGGCTATCCTACCCTTGAGGATGCCAAAGAATCAGTAAGACTTGGTGCCTTTGAATATATTGAAAAGCCCTTTACTCCTGACTTCATGATAAATGTTGCCAAGAAGGCCTTTGATAAAAGGGGCTGGATATTGAGGCAGGCCTTTATTGACGAGTTCAGGGACTCTATAGTCCCTTTGCGGGATATCGAAAACCCGGTTATCTATTATAAAGAGGGGACATGGGCACGACCGACTAAAGAGGGGCTGTGGGAAATTGGATGCGACCTCAGGTATTGGGCTTTAAGCGGTAACCTCCTCTATGTAGAATTCATAAAGGATATAGAAACCATTAAAGCCGGTGAGCCCTTTGCCAGACTGCTTACAAGCACAGGCCAGATTAACGAACTTTCCTCACCGATGACAGCTGAGATAAAAGAGATTAACGCAAAGGCCAATGATGTCATGTGTGCCCTGTTAAAAGAGCATCTCTCAGAAGGTTGGCTCCTGTGGCTGGCACGGGTATTTCCTTTTTAAGTAAGCAGGGAGAAAAGGGGAATAAGGAGGAAGATTTATGACAGGCAATATCCTGATAGTGGATGACGAGCCTGTAGTAATAAAAAGCTGTGAGAGGATTCTCAAGCCCGAAGGCTATACCGTGGATGGGGCCTCAAGCGGAAAAGAGGCCATAAGCATCCTCGAAAAAAGAGACTACGATCTCGTTATTACTGATTTAAAAATGCCTGAGATAGACGGAATAGACCTCATAAAGTGGATAAGAACCTCAAAGCCAGGAACAGGAATCGTAGTTATTACTGGTTATCCGTCTCAGGAAACCATTAAGGATGCACTTGACCTCGGGATTATTGATTACCTGCCAAAACCTTTCTCGCCTGCCATCCTGACAGATGTAACTTCCAGGGCCATGACGTGGATAAAAACCAGTGCCTATGTAGAAGAGGTCCCTGAAGAAAAAGAGGTAGATACGAGGTCCCGAGAGATGGAGGATATAATTTCCCGAAATCGTTATAAACCAGGCAGCCTGATACCCGTGCTGCAGCAAGCACAGGAGCTAATTGGCTATCTTCCACCCTCTGTCCAGAGACATATTGCCAGAGGGTTAAACATACCTGTTAGCGAGGTCCACAGCGTCGTCTCATTCTATTCATTCTTCACCATGAAGCCAAGGGGAAAACACAATATAAGGGTCTGTCTTGGAACCGCATGTTATGTGAAAAGGGCAGAGGAAATACTGAGTAGATTTAAAGAGAAATTAAAAATTGATGTTGGAGGAGTAACCGATAATAAAAAGTTCTCTCTGGAGGCAGTCCGCTGCCTCGGTGCATGTGGTCTGGCACCTGTAGTAGTTGTTGACCAGGAAACCCATGCATCTGTAAACCCTGTAAAGGCAATAGAAATCCTCAAGGAATACGAATAAGCCCAAAAATAGCGATGGGACTAAAAATGTAGTAAAACTAAACAAGACAGATAGGGAAGGCTGGTGAAGAATTTTTATACGACACCTTAATAAAAAGAACGTTATGGAATTGATAAAAAAACATTGAAATTAAAAAGGATAAAACAGGATATAAATAATCTGTCGATTATAAAAATTCTGATTCTGACTTCCCTATCGGCATTTCTGGGAATAAGGGGGATAAATGCAAAGACTGAAAGTGGAAGACCTGCAGAGGATTAAAGATGAGAGAAAGGCTTCTCTGGCTCTAAGCAAAAACGGCTATCGTTGCAGAATTTTTATTCATCTTGGAACCTGCGGGACCGCTGCCGGTGCCAGTAAAATACTCAATGCATTAGAAGATGAGATAAAAAAGAACAATGTAAAAGATACCATCCTGATCCCTGTTGGATGTGCTGGCCTTTGTGTAAGAGAACCGATGATAACAGTGGAGACCTCTGGTAGCCAGCCTGTGAAATACGTCGACCTCAACGAAGAGAAGGCAAGAAAGATATTCAAAGAGCATGTAACGGGAGGGAATATCCCGAAGGAAATGGCCCTGGTCTCCGGGATAGAGATAACAGACATCCCCTCGCTAATGGAGGAAACCCCTAAATCTGAAACCACAGTTCCTTCAATAAAAGACGTGCCATTTTTTAAATATCAGATTATAAGGGCATTAAAGAACCGCGGGATAATAGACCCTGAAAATTTAGAGGACTATATAGCAAGGGATGGATACTTTGCAGCAGCCACGGCACTGACCAGGATGACACCTGAAGAGATTATTAAAGAGGTGAAGGACTCAGGCTTAAGGGGCAGGGGTGGGGCAGGATTCCCAACAGGGCTGAAATGGGAATTGTGTTCGAAGGTAAAATCTGACATAAAATACATCCTCTGTAATGGCGATGAGGGTGACCCTGGAGCATTTATGGACAGGAGCGTTATGGAGGCAGACCCGCATGTTGTCCTTGAGGGAATGATTATTGGCGCAAAGGCCATAGGTGCAAATACAGGCTATATCTATGTCAGGGCAGAATATCCCTTAGCTGTTAAACGGCTTCAAATAGCAATAGAAAAGGCACGGGAGGCAGGTCTTCTCGGAGATGATATCCTTGGCACAGGATTTAATTTTGACATAGAGATATATCAGGGCGCAGGGGCCTTTGTATGTGGCGAGGAGACTGCCCTGATGAGATCAATAGAAGGGAAACGCGGCATGCCAAGGCCAAGGCCGCCATTTCCAGCACACAAAGGCCTCTGGGATAAACCAACTGTGCTGAATAACGTTGAAACCTTTGCCAATATCCCTTTAATAATCCTCCACAGCGCTAAGTGGTACAGGAGTCTGGGCACAGAAAAATCAACAGGCACAAAAGTCTTTGCACTTACAGGCGCTATAAACAACATCGGTCTTATTGAGGTCCCGATGGGAATGCCGCTGAGAACCGTTATATACGACATAGGTGGAGGCATCAGAAAAGGCCATAAGTTCAAGGCAGTTCAGCTCGGAGGACCGTCAGGTGGTTGTATCCCCGAAAGCCTGCTCGATACTTCAGTGGATTATGAGTCTATCGTAGCAACAGGGGCGATTGTGGGCTCTGGCGGAATGGTTGTCATGGATGATTCTAACTGCATGGTAAATGTGGCAAAATTCTTCCTCGAATTCACAACCGATGAATCCTGCGGGAAATGTCCCCCGTGCAGAATTGGAACCAAGGTAATGCTGGATAAGCTCGTAGACATCACTGAAGGCAGGGGAGCAGAAGGAGACGTAGAGCTACTTGTTGATCTCTCCAACGATATCATCGCCACATCCCTCTGCGGTCTCGGACAGACTGCGCCAAACCCTGTGCTGACTACCATTAAATATTTCAGGGATGAATATGAATCACATATAAAAGAAAAATGGTGTAAGGCAGGGGTATGCAGGAATTTAGTGACCTTTTACATAGACGAGGTCTCATGTAAGGGCTGTGGCCTGTGTTTAAAGGCATGTCCTCAGAATGCAATCACAGGCGAGAAAAAACAGCCCCATAAAATCAATCAGGAGCTCTGTATCAAGTGCCGTTCATGCTATGAGGTCTGCCCTACAAAATTCAGTGCAGTGAAAATAGGGCCAGCACATATGTTAGTGACAAGCGAAAAGTAATTATGAAGAGGACGTATTGATGATAGAACTTACTATAAATAACAGAAAGGTTATGGTAGAGCCAGGGACAACTATACTTGAGGCAGCCCTTCAGAACGGCATTGAGATACCATATCTCTGCTATGACCGGAGACTCAAACCCTACGGCGCATGCAGGCTATGCATAGTAGAGATCGAGGGGCAGAAAAAACTCTTCGCTTCCTGCTCCACTCCTGCAGAGGGGGGTATGGTTGTGAAAACAGATACGCCAAAACTCCAGAAGGCAAGGCGAACAGTCTTAGAGCTCATTCTAATCCACCATCCATTAGACTGCCCGATATGTGATAAAGCAGGTGAGTGCAAGCTCCAGGATATGGCTTTTAAGTACGGGCCTTCAGAGAGCCGCTTTAAAGGAGAAAGAAAGCACGAACTTGCTGATACAGGCAGCCCCCTCGTTGAAAGGGACCCGAATAGATGCATCCTATGCGGCAAGTGCGTAAGGATATGCGGAGAGTTACAGGGAGTCG
Organism: Nitrospirota bacterium; assembly: GCA_016214385.1. NCBI lineage: Bacteria > Pseudomonadati > Nitrospirota > Nitrospirota bacterium. The sequence goes on along the minus strand of JACROP010000147.1, from coordinate 2,577 downwards.
GGGCTATTAATTTAATAGGCCGCGGCTTTAAAACCAAGGTAAGCCCTGCTTTTGAGGAGACCCTCGATTGCGAGTTTTGCGGCCAGTGCATTGATGCCTGCCCTGTTGGAGCCTTAGGGCGCAAGCCTTTCAAATACAGGGCGAGGGCATGGTTTCTTGAAGAACATGACAACATCTGCCCTTACTGCGGCGTTGGCTGTACTGTAACACTGGATATAAGAGAAGGAAAAATACTCAGGGCAAGGGGAGTTGAAGGAAAAGGTGTCAATCAGGGCAACCTGTGCGGCAAAGGCAGGTTTGGCTTTGATTATCTTTATGCAGAAAACCGCATAAAGACACCTCTGATAAGAAAAGACAACGAGCTAAAAGAGGCATCATGGGAGGAAGCCCTTTATTATATAGGAACAAGGCTTCAGGCTCTTGTAAAGTCCCATGGCCCTGGCTCTGTAGGTGCAATTGGTTCTCCGAGATGCACCATAGAAGATAACTTCATGCTTCAGAAGTTCATGAGGAAGGTAATTGGAAGCAATAACATAGACTCCTCTGCACGTTTCGGCTATGCCAAAATTCAACAGGCTGCCAAAATAGCCTTTGGCCTCAATGCACTGCCGGTTCGGCTCGACTCACCAATCGGCAAAGAGGCCATCCTGATAATTGAGTCTGACATCACATCAACTCACCCTGTCTGGGGGCTAAATTTCCTCAGAGCCAGGAGAGAGGGCTCAAACCTCATAGTGGCAGATGCAAGAGAAACAAAACTCTCACGCCACAGTTCTCAGTGGTTAAGAATTAAACCCGGTACAGGGGTAGCGCTTCTTAATGGCATAATGAAAGTCATAATAGATGAAGGCATTTATGACAGGGAGAAGGCGCCTTCAGTCCCGGGTTTTTCTTCCCTATTGGAAATGTTAAAGGATTATACATCGATGAATGTAGCAGAGATTACAGGGGTAAAGAAAGATGATTTCATGAAGGTAGCAAAGGAATTTGCCTTAGCTAAAAGCAGGCTTATTGCTCTTACCATCGGCGCATCTGAGAATACAAAAGGACTGAACACTGCACTTGCTGCAGCTAACCTTGTAATACTGACAGGTGACGGCCCTTCTGCCCTTCAGATGCCGGCAGAATATTGCAATACATACGGGTTATGGCAGATAGGCGTAAATCCTGGCATGTCTCCAGGATACAGGCAGGTAGAAAGCATCTCAGGGAAATACATATCAGAGATGCTCTATAAGCCTGGGGCAATCAGAGCCCTTTATATCATGGGTGAAGACCCTGTGGTTACATTTCCTGATGTTACATCTATAGAGAAAGTGCTTAAGGGTCTTGAACTCCTCATTGTTCAGGATATTTATCTAACAGATACGGCAAAGCTCGCCCATGTTGTACTGCCTGCCTCAAGCTGGGCAGAAAAAGACGGCTCCTTCATAAACACAGAGGGCCTGCTGCAACGAGTCCATAAGATTGTTGGAACCACAGGGGATTCAATCCCCGATTGGCAGATATTGAGAAACCTCTCCAGAGTTATGGGTGCTGACATCGGTGCCAAAGATATTGAGGCCCTGAGGGCTGAGATAAACCAGATAAAACCTGAAGATGTCCATGAAAAGCTGGCATTTAACCCTGTCCCTTATTTGTTAGAAGAAAACCCTGATACAGAGTTCCCTGTCTCAATGGTAACTGGCAATATAATGCAGCACTCAGGCGCACTCTCAGTTATGTCAAAGAGCCTCAGCCACGTCTTAGCAGATGCCTTTCTTCAGATAAACAGGGTAGATGCGGAAAAATACAGGGTTCATGACGACAGTTTTGTAAAAGTCACATCAAGGAGGGGCTCGGTATATCTCAAGGCCAGAATCTCTGAGGAGGTCCCTGGGGGTATAGTATTTGTCCCTGTGCACTTCCCACATGCAAGGGTAAATATACTGACCCATTTATCTATAAATGGAGAGTCTCCAACTATTGCTGTAAGAATCGAGGCCGTCAGGTAGTTTGTTGACACTTGTTTTATATCACCAGGGATGCAGGGTTAAAGCCTTTTAAACCATCCCTGTCTGTCATGCGGGCTTGTCCCTTTCCTGTCATTGCGGCAGAGCCTGTCCTCGCTTGTCGAGGATCGCCGCAATCTTTCTTCCAAAAAGGATTCCAGACAAGCTGGAATGACGGAAAACGGTAGCAGGAATGATTCCCGCTTCGCCCGCTCAGCAAGGCGAGGAGGCCGGGGTCGGAATGACAGAAAAAGAAGCGGGAATGACACCTGCATTGAGACAATAACATAAAAAAGGACATTTCTATTTTGGCAAGATTAGGACGTTTCTAAAATCAGGAGTTCCCCCAGAAATAGGGTATAACCGAAGATAAGTCTTTAAGAGAAAAGCAAAAACTGTTATTACGAAGTGGTAGTTGATTGTTTTGGGAAAAATGGGGGAACTTTTTACGGGTAATAAGCTAAACCATGACACGTCATTCCCGCGAAGGCGGGAATCCATTTTCTCTAAATAAAATCTGCAGATGAAAGAAAACTTTTACATTTACATTTTAGCCAGCCAAAAAAGAGGGACCTTGTACATAGGG
>JACROP010000146.1 GCA_016214385.1 Nitrospirota bacterium | reverse complement strand
GAGGTTCCCTGCGAGGTCATAGGTATAGGTTGTAAGCTGATTAAGGCTGTCTCTGACTTCTTTGAGCCTACTTCTCTGGTCATAGGTGTAGCTTGTCTGGTTTCCATTGGCATCTGTGATTGAAAGGGGTTTACCCATGATGTCGTAGGTGTAAGATGTTATGTTTCCGAGGGGGTCTGTTATTGTTGAGGGGTTTCCATACTGGTCATAGGTGATGTTTGTGGTATTTCCTAAAGCATCTGTAATCTGTGTTACAAGCCCCTGTGGATTTCGGGTTAAGGTCGTTGTTGCTCCAGAGGCATCGGTTATGGAGATTAGGTTTCCTTTGCTGTCATAGTTAAAATATGTAATATTCCCCTCCGGGTCTGTGATGGATGTTACCTGGTTGAAGGTGGGTTCATAGGTGTAGGTTGTTGTCCTCTGGAGGGTTGTCCCGTATGCTTCTGTCTTTGTTAGCACGTTGCCATTGGAATCATAGGTAAAGGTGGTTACATTCCCATTTCCGTCTGTCATGGATGTGATATTTAAATTATCATCGTATGTGTAGGAGACATTCCCCTGCCCGCATTTCTTGCACCCAGGGCCTGAGATGTTTGTTACATGGCTTTTACCTCCTGATTTGTCAATCGTATATGTGGTTACCCTTCCAAGAGAGTCTGTGACTGTTGACTGAGTGTCGCTTATATAACTTATTGTGAGCTTCTCGTTTGTCCCGTCTGCAGAGGAGGTGGTGGCTCTACATGTTGAGTCATAGGTATGTTTTTCTATGTAGTTCCCGTTTTCGTTCTTTATGCCTGTGAGATAATAACAGCTATTATCATACTCATATAATCTCTGGCTTCCATCAGGGTATGTTACATTCTGAAGCCTACCAGAAAGATATGTGTAACTTATTGCCTTTCCATCAGGCAGCGTTATCTGGGTTATCCTGCTATTAGTATCATAGGTGATATTTATCTCTCTGCCAGTAGGGTCTGTTATTTTAATAAGCTTATTGTTGCTGTCACGTGTAAAGGTTATTCTGTTTCCGTTTCTGTCAACTATTGCCGTAAGGTAACTATATTTATTGAACTCTTCCTTTGTCCCGTCATTAAATTCTCTTACAACTGAGTCGTCAGGCATTTTAACTAACTTGCTTCTTATCCCTTTAGGAAGTTCTGGTAGATAGATTTTATCGCCATCGTTATCCACATAGTAGACAATAGAACCATCTGCATTGATGACTTTATAGGTGGTTACTCCCCAGCCAATGGCCCTTGTATCAAAGCTATGCATGCGTTTAGAGCCAAACCCTCCTTTTCCTGTACTTTTACTATTGTAGTACCTCGTAAAGTTTATAGGTGTAACCCCCGAAAGAGAAAAATCCGTTTCACTGGTAAAGACAGTGCCATTGGCTACACTTACCGGCTTCCCAACTCTCGCTTTACAATCATCATCCTCAGGTTCAACATAGACATGTTTTTCTGTTTGTCTACAACTACCACCACAGCAAGCCCGCGCAACTATTTTTACCACCCCTGTTTTATTGGAGAAATCATATGGGAATGATACTGTGCCCCTTACTGGTAAGTTTGATTGCAGGCCTGCGTAGGGGACCTCCACCTGTCTATTGGCGCATGATCCTTCTGGACAGGTATTGCAGTCGTTGTATTTAAAATCGTATTGAACAACGATATCCTCAATGCCTTTTTTCACCCTTCCTTCAGGAGAAATTATCTCTACTTCCTTATCTGTTATTTCTGTAGCATAGGCATAAATTGGTCCTACACTTTTATAAACACAAACTCCGTTTGCATCGTATACTCCGCCTGAACTACCTGCCCACCACCACCAGGTAAAACCTTTTGTAGGACAGGCTATTTTACGCTCTCCATGTGCAACCCAGCCATATTCTCTAACTGAATAACAGTCATACGTTTTTGCTATAGTGGTAACAGGAGTATGACCTTCTGGTACGCAGTCAAAATCACCACTAAAGTCAGCATTTAGATGAATTATCCCATCTGAACCAAGTGTTGCAGTAAAAGTGCCTGCATTAGAGGGGTTGATATTTGGAAAAGCAATTGAGAATAAGACAATGCTAAAAAAGATAAAATACTTGAAAGATTTCATAAAATCCCCCCTGAAATAATCCCATCTGGATTCCCGCTTTCGCGGGAATGACAATACTTTGTGTCAGGCGAGACGCCTGACCTACCAGCTTTTTCTACATTTCCTTTACACACCCCTACGCCCCTCTTGATAGAGGGGAACGGGAAACGACAAGAAAAAGGCCGTGGCAATTCATGCCACGGCCTTCTATCTCATCGGCCTTTATACTGATAAGCACTAAGTCTGTCTGTCTGTCTGTCTGTGGAAACTGAATACCAAAACCCCTCCCCAAAAAGCTTTCAGTATGTAGAGCAAAGTTTAGTGAAAAATTAAAATGGTTGTCAAGATGTTATTTTTCCTTACAGTCCCCTGAGCCTTGTCATCTTCCTTACATTAGGAAAGGATTAAAGCAAATCTATATCCAGCTTTATATGTAATTCTTTAAGCTGTTTGTCTTCGACCTGAGATGGGGCATTACTCAACGGGCATACAGCTTTCTGGGTCTTTGGAAAGGCAATGACATCCCTTATTGAATGTGCTCCTGCCATTATCATCACGAGCCTGTCAAGGCCAAGGGCAATGCCTCCATGAGGTGGTGCACCGTATTCAAAAGCCTCAAGTAGAAAACCGAATTTTGCCCCTGCCTCCTCATCGCTTATGTTAAGCAAATCAAACATCTTTTTCTGGACATCTCTCCTGTGGATACGGATGCTTCCCCCGCCGATTTCATAACCGTTCAGTACAATATCGTATGCCTGTGCCCTTATCTTTGAGATGTCATCATTGCCACCTTTTAGAAAAAGATGTAAATCCTCCTCAACAGGGCTTGTGAATGGATGATGCATGGGCTCATACCGCCTCTCTTCATCATTCCATTCAAAGAGTGGAAAATCAGCAATCCATGCGAATCTATAAACATCATCCCTGATTAAATTAAGCCTCTTTGCAAGCTCAATCCTGAGTCTGCCGAGGGTTTCTGTAACAACTTGAGGGCTGTCTGCAACAAAAAGCAGTAAATCGCCTTCTTCGGCCTCAAACCTTTCAGCCAATCTTTTTAAAAGTTGCTCTGGAAAAAATTTCGTAATCGGAGATTCAATCCCCTGCTTGACTTTTACCCAGGCAAGTCCCTTTGCGCCAAAAGCCTTGACCTCCTCTGTAAGGGTGTCGATATCCTTCCTCGAATAATTGGCAAGCCCTTTTGCATTAATACCCCTGACCATACCTCCCTTTGACAGGGCGTCGAGAAAGACATTAAAGGAAGACTCCCGCGCAATATCTCCTATGTCTTTAAGCTCAAGGGAAAATCTCAGATCAGGCTTGTCTGAACCAAACCTGTCAAGAACCTCTCCATATGAAAATCTTTCAAAGGGGGTCTCAAGCTCTTTATCGAGGACATCTTTGAAAACTTTTTTAATCATTCCTTCTATTACACTGATAATATCTTCCCTCTTTACAAAAGACATTTCTAAGTCTATCTGCGTGAACTCCGGCTGCCTGTCCGCCCTCAGGTCTTCGTCTCTGAAACACTTCACTATCTGGTAGTAACGCTCAAATCCTGAAATCATCAGAATCTGCTTGAAGAGCTGCGGTGACTGGGGCAGGGCATAAAAACTGCCAGGATTCACCCTGCTCGGAACCAGATAATCCCTTGCGCCTTCAGGCGTGCTTTTTGTCAGCATGGGAGTCTCAACTTCAATAAAGCCGAGGCTGTCAAGGTAATCCCTTATTGACTTCGTTACACGGTGCCTCATAATAATATTCTTCTGCATAGCAGGCCTTCTCAGGTCGAGGTATCTGTATTTAAGCCTCAGGGACTCAGAGGCGTCTGTGTCATCCTCAACTAAAAATGGCAGGGGACTGGACTCATTCAGTATACTAAGCTCTCTGACAATGACTTCGATCTGCCCTGTTGGTAATGAAGGGTTTTCTGTGCCTCCCGGCCTTTTTCGAACTTCGCCTCTGATATACAGGGCGTATTCATTTTTTATTTCATGGGCAGCCTCGTGAGTATCAGGGCTTATTTCAGGGTTAAACACTATTTGCACAAGCCCTGTGCGGTCCCTGATGTCAATGAATATCAGGCCGCCGTGGTCCCGCCTCCTGTGAACCCATCCACACAGGGCTACTTCCCTGCTTACCTCGCTTTCTCTAAGTTCACCGCAGAAATGAGTTCTCAACCCGCCGTTCCTCTCCTGGAGAAATCTTGTGACCTGCCCATTACTTCTGTTTTGAATCTCTTTAACTCCTCAGCTGTAAAATAGCGATAGGAGCCAGGAGGCAAATCTTCGAGTTCAAGGCCATTAATCCGTATCCTCTTTAGCCTTATTACAGAATGTCCAATTTTATCAAGCATCCTTCTAATCTGCCTTTTGCGGCCTTCATAAATGGTCATCTCTATCCATGAATTGGCCTCTGCCTTTCTTATTCTCTTAACGCTGCATGGTGCAGTAAGGCCATCTTCAAGTTTTATCCCTTTCTCAAGTTTCATGACATCAGCATCATCCAATATCCCATCAACTTTTACGCTGTAAGTCTTGGGAATTTTCCTTTTTGGATGCAGGACTGCATTTGCAAGCTCTCCATCATTGGTCAGGATGAGAAGGCCCTCTGTGTCAAAATCAAGCCTTCCTACTGGAAAGACTTTGAACCTTATTCCTTTTAAAAGTTCCATGATAGTTGGCCTTCCTTCCGGGTCATACGTAGAAGTAATATATTTTTTTGGCTTATTAAGAATTATATAAACTTTGGGCTCAGGTCTACTGATAAGTCTTCCATCGACTTTGATATGGTCCTTATCAGGGTCTGCCTTCATACCGAGTGTCGCAGTCTTTCCATTCACCATAACCCTGCCCTCGAGGATCATTTCTTCGGCCTTCCTCCTTGAGGCAATGCCTGATTTTGATAGGATTTTTTGAAGTCTCTCTTCCATCTCACTTCTTAAGTGCCCGCCCTTACTGCTCACTTTTTTAGTGGCCTATATTATCACAAATTCTTGATTTTTTTCTGGATAGTGATATACTTTTAATATAACCAGCTACAAGCATATTCAATATTTCAAAGGAGGTGTTTATGAGGTCGATTATTAGAATAATTTCCCCTTTATTTTTACTGACCATTGTCCTGTATCTTGGTGGCTGTGTGGAAAGCATGGCCCAGCCAAAGGCAAAAGTGGATCCGGGTTTAGAGCAACAACTACCGCCATATAGCGGGCCAAAGGCTTCAGCTGCTGTGGCAAAGTTCGAGTGGAAGGTAGGCGCTGGTGGAGCCACAACCACCATCAGGGGCGTCGGAGAGCAGCCCATAACAATAACCCATGAGCACGCGGGTGTTATGAGCGGCCTGAGGGACATGCTTACAACGACCCTCGTCCAGAGCAGAAGATACAAGGTCCTCGAAAGGCAGGAGCTCGGTGCTATACAGGAGGAGATAGCACTTGGTGAAAAAGGCTATGTTGAAAAAAAGACTGCTGTTAAAAAAGGCAAGATTAAAGGTGCAGAACTGCTTGTTGTTGCTGCCATAACAGGATGGGAGCCAGGAACCGCGGGGACCGGTGGAGGCGTTGGCCTTGGAACACGGGGATTTCTTGGCGGCATAGTCGGTGGTGTAAGGAAATCCTCTATGGCTATGGATATCAGGATTATAGACACAGCCACATCTGAGGTTCTTGCAGCCACAAGGGTTGAAGGCGAGGCAACGGATGTAAACCTCGGTTTTCTTGCAGGTGGAATTATTGGAAATGTTGGACTCGGTGGCGCCCTGGGCACATATGCAAAGACACCAATGGAAAAGGCAATTAGGACATGTATCTACGAAGCTGCTAAATACATCATAGAGAATACACCGAGGGATTACTTCAGGTATTAATTGAAGATTCCCCGTCCCGAAGTATCGAGGCGGGGAATCTTCGAAATGTAAGGAATTATTACCTTTTATATTCGCTCGCTATGCATTTTAAAGAAAACCACAGAGGATACAGAGAGTGGTCCTATGTGTGTCAATTGCATTATTTGAGTTTTGGTAAGAGTTCTGCAAGACCCCTCGATGGAAGTCAGGATTTACAAAGAATGGGTTTCGCTAAAAGTCTCTACCTTTGTTTGAAGCGCTAAGACTGCCTTGCTCAGTTCTTCCGCAGAAGGATTAGACTCTGCGAGTTTGAGTAAGGTAAAGAGCTCTTTATTAAATGTATTCCTGAATTCTTCCTTATTTACCGACGTGGCGGTATTTATCATCTCAATAAGCCCGTTTACCTCATCAATAAAATTCTTCAGTCTCTGGTCGTCCCTCAGTCTTATCTTTAGCTTTTTATCAAAATGCCCTTTTTTTATAAACCTGATTTCTGAGAGGAGGCGGTCAAAGGGGCCAATGAAATAGCGTGTAAAAAGGACTGAAAGTACTACCACAAGGAATAGATAGCCGATAGCTATCAGCGCAAATGCAAGGAGACCATTGGTTATATAATCGCCGATGGTCTTTGAGAAAAATACCATCAGCACTCCGCCGAGGAGCGCCCATATAATTATGAAGGCAATCGAGAGCCTTATTTCTTTTGCAACGTAATGCCGCTGATATACTTTTTTAGGCTTCTCTTCCATCGGTTATTAAGCTATCACAAACCTGTGCAATTGTCAAAAATCAGTGGAGTTCCCCCAATTTTTTGTTTTTTTGTCCGTCATTCCCGCCCCGTATCAAGTACGGGGTAAACTCCGGCGGCAATCCAATCTTCTTCCGTCATTCCCGCGAAGGCGGGAATCCAATCTTCTCATGTAGTTAAGCTGTCATACAAATCCGCCCATTCGGGGTTATGTTCCTCAATAAGCTTGAGTTTCCATACCCGATTCCATTTTTTCATTTGCCTTTCCCTCG
>JACROP010000145.1 GCA_016214385.1 Nitrospirota bacterium | reverse complement strand
ACTATATACCGGGCAATTTCTTTAAATCTTTTAACTGAATCCACATTTATGCACTTATCCAAATGCTTTATAATTGAAATATCTATTTCATGTTTTCTCTGTAATAGAGGTTTAATGTCAAGCTTACTTCGATTGAATAACGAGAATTTCATAAGTAAACCTTTAAATTCTTAATAATTCATTAAGGAGCAAGCTGGTAAATCGAAGACGCTAACAAGCCAATAAACTGCGCAGAAAAACTCTGTCGATGACTCGTAGAGGAGAAATCAAGTGCGTCCATAAATATCCTCACACCTTATAATATCGTCTTCTCCCACATACTCTCCATTTTGCACTTCTATTATCTCAAGGGGCACTTTCCCTGCGTTCTCAAGCCTGTGATAGGTAGACTTGGGGACAAACATGCTTTCTCCCTCATGAATAAATATCTCTTTATCATTAATTATTACTTTTGCTGTCCCTTTTATGACTACCCAGTGCTCAGAACGGTGGTGGTGCATCTGGAGGCTGAGTTTTTCTTCAGGGTCAATAAGTATTTTTTTAATCTTATATCTATTGCCTTCTTCCAGCACTGTATAGTTTCCCCATGGCCTGAAGGTGGTTGTATGTTCAAAGGCAATCTTTCTTTTTTCTTCATTTAACCCATTTACAATGTCTTTTACCTTCTGGGCATCTCCCCTCTTTGCAATCAGGATGGCATCGTCTGTCTCCACTATTAATAAATCTTTAAGTCCTATAGTTGAGATAAGCCTCTTATTACCTATTATTAAAGTTTCCCTTGTACCGACTTCTATAATATCTCCAACTTTAACATTGCCCTTTCCGTCCTTTTCCATGACTTCGTATATAGAATCCCATGACCCTATATCGTTCCAGTATATATCCAGGGGAAAGGTCACAGCCTTGCTGGACTTTTCCATAACTGCATAATCTATTGATATATCAGGCATGCTGGCAAAATTGGAGATGGATTCCTCAAAACTTCCTCCTATATTCTGGTATATCTCAGGGGCATGTTTTTGAAATTCTTTTATGATTGTATCGATTGTAAAGGCAAACATGCCAGAGTTCCAATAGTATCCTCCATCCTCCACGTATTTCAGGGCTGTCACCATGTCTGGTTTTTCTTCAAATCTCTCCACTTTATAAAAATCCCTTATATTCTCTCCTGCCTTTATATAGCCATAACCTTTTTCAGGCCTGGTTGGCCTTATACCAAATGTAACAATATGGCCCTCTTTTGCTATGTCCTCTGCCTTTTTTATATAGTTTTCAAGTTTTTCTGCTGGTTTTATAATGTGGTCCGATGGGGAAACAAAAATTACCTCATCTTCTTTACACCCGAGTTTATCTATACAGTATTTGACAGCAAGGGCAATGGCAGGAGCTGTGTTTCTGCTTGCGGGTTCAAGGATTAGCCCTCCATCTATGTCTATTCCGACTTCTCTGAGGTCAGCCTTTACATGAAAACGGTAGTTATCATTTGTCACTATAACGATGTCCTGCGGCGGTATGACATCGAGCAATCTCTTTGCAGTCTGCTGGAGGAGAGAGTTGTCTCCGTTAAGTTTTAAAAACTGCTTGGGGTAGTCTTTTCTTGAAAGCGGCCAGAGCCTTGTGCCGCTTCCGCCTGCAAGGATAATAGCTTTCATTGAACCTCCCATCTCATAAGCGAGATGTGTAATGGACAGGCTACCGCCATTTCAGTGTATACACTGACTTTTACCTTCATTTCGTTAAAAATGTAATCCAGCAAATTACATCTATAAATAGCGCTTTGCTGCCGACTATCTTTTCCGCCTCGGCGGATCAGACGGGTCTGAAATAAATTATTTTACGCTTTGGAGAGGAGGCATTTATCTATCGTCAACTTCGCCTGGTATGATATGGCATTGAGAAGAATCATCACCCTGTCGCTGGCCCTGGTCTCATATTCAAAAATCCCGGTAAGGCCGCTTAAAGGTCCATCTTTTATTAAAACTTGCTCTCCAGGCTTGAATTCAGGCGGCTCAATGGCAGCAAAGCCATCTTTTGTCCTTGATTTAATGACCTCTATTATTCCATCGTCAACAATAAACGGGACACCGTCATTACCTAAAATCCGCCTGACCCCCCTCGTATATTTAATAAGTCTGTAATGCTCTTTAAGGTTAAACTTCGTAAACACATAACATGGGAAAAGCTCTTCGATTATCTCTCTCAGCCTTCCATGTATAATTTTTTTCTTTTTAAGTTTAGGGTTAACGACCTCTATCTCAGGTACCCGCTTCAAGTTTTCAACAACCAATTCTTCCTGCCTGGGCTTTGTATAAACTACATACCAGAATTTCATTAATCGTTATCGTTAATCATTATCGTTATTAGAAACTCTAAGGGGGATTCTTGATCCCATCTCTGATTTTCGCTGCGTAACATTAATGTAAAATTCTTATTCCTTATTAAGGATACTATTAAGGCACATTCCATGCCAGATTGTATAACCTCTGGAAAATATAAACATTTTTATTACTCAGACCTGCCTATCTACATTCCAGGATTGCACAAATCTCTGTGCATGAATACAGGAACTAAGAACTAAGAAGCTAAGACAGGGGAAAAAATATAAGACTCTTAGTTTCTTAGTTCTTAGCTCTTAACTCTGCGGGGCAGGAAAGTCCGGGGTCTGATGGGAAGAAAAATAAAAGATTAATCCCATGTAAGCTATAGTAAAAAACTAGGAAATAAAAGCAGATGGCCTAATCGCTGTCCTCTATCGTTGATTCTTTCCAGCTTGTTGAAAAATTGAGTTTTGGTGTCATTCCGAGAGCCTGTCCTGAGCGGAGTGAATGGAAGCTGAAGCCGACGAGGAATCTTAAAACTTATTGAATTTTAACGACTATAAGATTTCTCGCGGAGTTTACCCTGAGCGAAGTGTCATTTCGAGTGTAACGAGAAATCTTTGCTTCGCCTGATGGAGGGCTCATAAGATTCCTCGCTCCGCTCGGAATGACAGACTAAGGGTGTCGGAATGACAGAAAAGAGACTTTTTCAACAGGCTGTTTCCAACTTAACCCGGAAATACACAATTAATCACATCGGACTGCATCAATAGCAGTAGTTATTTTTTTACTCTTATACTGAGGCTATTGGCTCTACAGCACTACTGCTTTTATTCCCCTGTAGTTTTCTATTAATGATGAGATGTTGTAGTAGTTCCTCCGCCGCCTCCTCCTCCTAAAGCAGCCGCAGCTATAGCACCTGCTCCAACTACAATAAGTGCAACAGTACCAGCACTTATACCTCCACCAACAACCCATGCATTTGTCGCACCGACTGTAATCTTAGTGGCATTCATCCCATTAGCAATAGCCTCAGGAGTTCCCAATAAATAGCCACCGCCAAGTTCTTTTGGCAGGGAAATAGCTATCTGGCCCTTTGGTAAAGTCGCAGGAGGTTCTGCACTGGAAAAACCAATTCCTGGCTTGGCAATTAATGTATCAAGCTGGGACTTGGTCATCTTTGCAACGTTTCCCGAAGGCATAACCACCTCAACAGGAGTCTCCCCAACCGCCGAAAACGCAACCTGAGTAAAAGAAAAGACAAAAACACATATTAAAACTACTAACTTCTTTACCATCACACCCTCCTTTCAGGTCATAGACTCTGTTTTTCTGTCTCGGACAGATCCCGATGCTTCGGGAAAGGCCGCTCATAGGCCCTTTTTATAAAACAATATCGAAGATTGCACTTTCCATGCCAAACTTATAACTCTACAATAAATACTTCTCTCGCTGTATAGAACTGCTTATCAACACCCTAATAATTGCACAAGTCCATGTGCGAATATATAATTTATAACATGCCTTCCATGATTCGGTTCTTATGTCAAACTCAGCACTACAGATCTTACGCCTTCAGCACAATTATGAGAAACATGTAACACCTCTTTTGTGTTTTTGTCAATAGTGAAAAGTAAATTTTTTTCTACTTGACAAGACCACTTTTTTAATATACCTTTTGTTTTATAACGGCTAAACCCAGAAAATAGACGACGCATCCCTAACCGGACACGAAGACAAGTTTGTCTCATAACATAATTAAAAATCAATGAGTTATCAGGCAAGTTGGAATCGACTCGTTCCGAGATGCCTGACCTATTTAGCGTAAAATAAGATTTTTGCAAAAGGCTCAAATGAGTAATCTAAAGGCCAGCCAATTTAATTCTTAAACAATCTAAGGAGGGAGCAATGGGAGAACTTACAAGAAGAAGTTTTTTAAAGCTCTCCGGAGGTGCTGTGATAGCCAGCACTCTCGGGATTAACCTCGATCCTGTAAAGGCATATGCTCAGACCCTCCGCATCAAAAACGCAAAAGAGACCCTCACAATATGTCCTTATTGTTCTGTTGGATGCGGTATTATCGTCCATACATTAGAAGGGAAGGTAATCAATACAGAAGGCGACCCTGACCATCCGATAAATGAAGGGACTCTCTGCTCAAAGGGGTCTTCTCTTTCTCAACTCATAAATAACCCCTTGAGATTGGCAAAGCCGAGGTATCGTGCACCCGGTGCAACGGAGTGGAAGGATGTAGACTGGGACTGGGCCCTCGATGAGATAGCAAAGAGGATAAAGGAGACGAGGGACAGGACATTCAAGATCACCTCGAAGTCAAAGGTAAAAGAGAAACAGCCTGATGGAACAGAGAAAGAGGTAGAGAAGGAATTCATTGTCAACAGGACTGATGCCATTGCCCATGTAGGTAGTGCAGCCCTTAATAATGAAGAATGCTACATGCTCCAGAAGCTCCTCCGCTCCTGGGGCCTTGTCTATATAGAACACCAGGCCCGATTGTGACACGCCCCGACTGTAGCGGCTCTGGCAGAGTCGTTTGGCAGAGGGGCAATGACAAACCAGTGGAATGATATAAAGAATGCCGATGTCATCCTTGTGATGGGCTGTAACCCTGCAGAGAACCATCCTGTCTCTATGAAATGGATAATGAAGGCAAAGGAGAATGGAGGGAAGCTCATTGTCGTTGACCCGCGCTTCACAAGGACTGCCACAAAGGCAGACATATATGCGCCCCTCCGCTCAGGAACAGACATAGCATTCCTCGGTGGGATGATAAATTATATCCTCCAGAATAACCTGTATTTCAAGGATTATGTTGTCAACTATACAAATGCCTCGTTCCTTGTGAATCCTGAATTCAAGGGCCCACGTGAACTTGACGGAGTATTTTCAGGATACGACCCGAAGACAAGGAAGTATGATAAAAAGACATGGGCATTTCAGATGGATGAAAAAGGCATACCTAAGAAAGACCTGACACTTAAAGACCAAAACTGTGTATTTCAGCTCATGAAGAAACATTACTCACGATATACCATCGATAAGGTTTCTGCCATTACAGGGACTCCAAAGGAGAAACTGATTGAGGTCTATAAGACCTATGCAACCACCGGAAAACCTGACAGGGTTGGAACTGAACTCTATGCAATGGGATGGACCCAGCATACAGTCGGGACACAGAACATCAGGGCGATGTCTATTATCCAGCTCCTCCTCGGGAATGTAGGTATGGCTGGCGGAGGTATCAATGCCTTGAGGGGTGAATCTAATGTCCAGGGCTCAACAGACCATGGGCTTCTCTTCCACACATTGCCAGGTTATAATCCTGTGCCTACTGCCTCAATTGTTGACCTCAATGCATATATAGAGAAATTCACCCCGAAGACAAAGGACCCCAAGAGTGTGAACTGGCTGAGTAACAGGAATAAATATATTGCAAGCTACCTGAAGGCCATATATGGAGATAGGGCAAAAAAGGAAAATGACTTTGGCTATCAATGGCTTCCAAAGCTTGATGAGGGGATGAATGCATCATGGCTTGTCCTCTTCGACCAGATGTTCAAAGGAAAGATAGAAGGATTCTTTGCCTGGGGCCAGAACCCAGCATGCTCAACGAGTAATGCAGGCAAGGTGAGAAAGGCACTCTCGAAACTTAAATGGATGGTGAATGTGAACCTGTTTGATAATGAGACAGGCTCATTCTGGAAAGGCCCTGGAATGAATCCAAAGGATATACAGACAGAGGTATTCCAATTGCCTGCTGCATCATCTGTAGAAAAAGAGGGAAGTATCACCAACTCAGGAAGACTTTCCCAGTGGAGGTATAAGTCAAAAGAGCCACATGAAGAGGCAAGGCCGGATTTCCGGATAATGAATGAGCTCTACTTCAGGGTTAAAAGGCTCTATCAGAAGGGTGGTAAATCCCCTCAACCCATACTGAGCCTCACATGGGACTATGGTGAAAAGGGGCCTGATGGAAGGATTAAGGATATTGATATACACCGGGTCGCAAGGGAGATTAATGGTTATTATCTTGAAGACCTCTATGACAAAAAGGTAGACCCTCCAAAGCTCCTCGGAAAGAAGGGTGATCTCTGTGCAACCTTTGTCCATTTACAGGCAGACGGCACAACATCCTGCGGCAACTGGATATACTGTCAGAGCTATACACAGAAGGAAGGCAAGGTCATTAACATGATGGCGAGGAGGGGAAAGGACGACCCAGCAGGTCTTGGGTTATATTCAGGATGGGCATGGTGCTGGCCTGTTAATAGAAGGATCCTCTATAACCGTGCCTCTGTTGACCTTCAGGGCAGGCCCTGGGATCCAAAGAGGGCTGTCATAAAATGGAATCCTGAAAAAGAGGACCCTGTTTCCAAGAAACCGGGTGTATGGGAGGGTGATGTCCCTGATGGCCCTGCACCTCCTCTAATAGATGAAAAGGCAGGTAAATATCCATTTATAATGAGGTCGGATGGAATGGGGGCTGTCTTTGGCCCCGGGCTTGCAGATGGCCCATTCCCCGAGCATTACGAGCCCCTTGAGTGTCCTGTTAAGGAAAACCCCATGTCAAAGAAGCACAGGGTAAATCCAACTATGAAGCTTTTTTATAAGACCGAAGGACCTCAGGACATACCTGCAAAGGATGGCGGACTCCCTGAGGATATATTCGTTGCTGCTGACTCCCGCTACCCCTATGTTGCTACAACATACAGGGTTACAGAGCACTGGCAGACAGGGGTTCTCACAAGGCATCTTCCCTGGCAGCTCGAGATGATGCCGCAGCAGTTTGTGGAGATAGGAAAGGAGCTTGCAGCAGAAAAAGGGATAAAGAGTGGTGATAAGGTCATGGTCTCCTCAGCCCGTGGAAAGGTATGGGCAATAGCAGTGGTTACAGAGAGGTTTAAGCCATTAAAGGTGATGGAAAAGACGGTTCATCAGATCGGGCTTCCCTGGTGTTTTGGATGGCAGTATCCTGAGGATGGAAGTGGTGGGGATAGCTCAAATCTCCTCTCACCGACCATCGGCGATGCCAATACACTGATACCAGAGACAAAGGCCTTTATGGCTAATATAGAGAAGGTATAGGAGGTAAAAATGGCAAGAAAAGGTCTATTAATAGATACATCCCTCTGCATCGGCTGTAGGGGGTGCCAGGTTGCGTGCAAGCAATGGAACAGCCGGCCTGCACTCAAGACCCAATTTGCTGGAGCCTTTGAAAACCCCATTAAGCTCTCCTCCAGGACATGGCAAAGGGTGAAGTTCGTGGAACGTGGAGACGGGGTTGAGTGGCTTTTTATGCCTGATACATGCAAGCACTGCTCTCAGGCGAGCTGCATGGAGGTATGCCCTTCAGGGGCAATAAAGAGAACAGAGGTAGGTTCTGTCTTTTATGACGAAAAAATCTGCATCGGCTGCCGATACTGTATAGAGGCATGTCCCTTCAATGTCCCTGGATTTAACAAGGAAACAGGTACCGCAGAGAAATGCACCTTCTGCATTGACAGGGTGAGTAATGGACTCAAGACTGCATGTGCCACTGCCTGCCCTACCAGTGCCATCAGCTTTGGTGATAGGGAAAGATTACTCGATATGGCGAGGAAGAGGATAAAGGTAATCAGGGCAGAAGGGAAGGCCAATGCGCAAATATACGGAGAGAGGGAGCTTGGAGGTTTAGGGACAACCTATATCCTTCTTGAGAGACCTTCTGTCTATGACCTTCCAGAAGAACCTCAAGTAGCTACGAAGAACCAGATCCTGGACTATATAACTGCTACCGTGGCAGGGGTAATATTACTATTTACTACAATAGCCGCCTTCAGGGAGCGGGGTAGCAAAGGAGGTGAATAACTAATGAACTACGAGTGGGGAATTCTGGTAGGATTATATCTCTTTGTGGCAGGGGTCGCAGGAGGAGCCTATTTCGTGGCTGCTATTTCTGAGCTCTTTGGGAATGAAAGGGATAGGAAGGTGGCCGATATCGGATATCCCATAGCCTTTCTCATGATAATCATCGGAGCCCTTTTGATAACCCTCGACCTCGGCAATCCGGACCGTGTCTGGAGGCTCTTTTCTATCCTTAACATCCAGTCACCCATGTCCATAGGTGCATGGTCTATCTTCGTATTCGGGATATTCGCCTTCCTCAACATGGCAATGGCAATCTCCACAAGCGAAAGATTTAAAAATACCATCCTCGGAAAACTTGGAGGATTCATTAGCCCTGCAAAGAAGGTAATCACATGGATAGGTATTGTGGTTGCTTCATATCTTGTCCTCTATACAGGCGTCCTTCTGGGTGTAACCTCTCAGGTGCTCTGGACATCAACTTATCTCCTCGGAGCCCTCTTTATGGCCTCAGGGGTTTCTACAGGAATAGCAGCCATCAGCCTCATTGCAGGAGGGAAAGAGGAGTTGAGAGAGTCCATCAGGAAACTGGAGAAGGCGGATAAAAGGGCAATAATCGTAGAGGTAGCGATACTCTCTCTTCTTATCATCGCCCTCTACTTCTATGGCACCGAACCGAGATTGGCACTCTCCAGGCTCATAGGTGGAACCATCGGTATCTTCTTCTGGATTGGTGTTGTTATACTTGGCCTCGTTCTACCTCTATTATCTCTATTGAAAAGGGAGCGGGCACCTGCCATAACCAACATCATGATGTTCTTCATACTCATCGGTGGATTTGTCATGAGGTATGTGCTGTTGATAGCAGGGCAGATATAGACTTTTGATGAAGGGTTAATAACCATGAAAGAAACCATCGAAGAACTCCTCGATGTATATAAGCAGCTAAAAAGTATTTATGAAGACTTTATCTCAGAACACCAGATCATAATATCAGATAGAAAAGATGCTATACCCTCTCCAAAGAATGGCGAACCATTGATGCAATCAATAGAAATCCCGAACAGAAGTGAACTTATTGAAGCAATAAAAAAGCGCCTGTCATTCACCTTCCCGATGGAAGAGTTGTCAGATTTTATAATCGAAAAGCCCATTAACCTTTATATGGCCAGAACCTTTAATAAAAATTTAAGCACATCATTGGATGCTTCGATATGCCCTGTCTGTGCCCTGAAACCTTCCCTCGGCATATTAAAACAGGACAATATAAAAAATCTGTTCTGCACTGGCTGTGAGACTGAGTGGAGGTGGAAAAGGATCGGATGCCCACATTGCGGAGAATTGGAGGGGGAGAAGATAGATATAATTTATGTCAAAGATCAGGAAGGATACAGGGTAGAGGCATGCACCTCATGCGGTTCATATATAAAGGTTATAGATTCAAGGTTAATTCCAGACATCCCTGCAGATATTGCAGACATAAAGAGCATAGCACTTGATGTCATTGCCCAGGATAAAGGCTTCGCCCGCAGAAGCCCGAATGCCATAGGGCTTATGGGAAGTTAGTTTGCTGTTTACTGTTTCTTAGTCCTATCTCTAATTCTGGGTTTCAAAAATCTGTTGCTTCCAGACGCCCTATAGTTTTATAATTTTTTAATGCTTACTGGCTTTAACAACAACATTACTTACAAAGACAAGGTCTATCACATCCAGACAGAGGATGGAGGCATAAAAAATCCGGTAATTACTACCCTTCTGTATTATAAAGGCGCTGTCATCGCCTCCAAGAAAACTGATTATACTGATCTCCTGGGCAAAGAGGGGCATAAGAAAACTATCAGAGAGATGATGGAAAGACAACACAAAATCATGATTAAGGCCTTACTTACAGGTAAATTTGATACGCACACGAGCAGTGGAAGGTCTGATACAGGAGCAACCACAAATAACCCGCCAAAGAAAAAGCCAATCAGAAAGAGTCTTGACGATGTTTTATTAGATTATATCTCAGAAGGGGAAGACAAATGAGGGTTATGCCAGAAAAGACAGCAGACATAAAGACGCTTCAGGATATGGCAAGGACAATAAGGGTTGATATTCTAAAAATGCTCTCAGAGGCAGGTTCTGGCCATACAGGAGGCTCACTTTCTGCAGCAGACATTGTTACTGCAATTTATTTTTCGAAGATGAGATATAACCCGAAAGACCCTGAGTGGAAAGAGAGGGACAGATTTGTCTTATCAAAAGGCCACGCCGCACCCCTGCTGTATGCTGCACTTGCGAGGGCAGGGTATTTCCCCTTAGAAATGCTCTCCACACTCAGAAAAATCGGAAGTCCCCTACAGGGGCATCCGAACTGCAGGAGTCTGCCGGGAATTGAGGTTTCTACAGGTTCCCTCGGTCAGGGACTCTCAGTTGCAAACGGCATGGCTATAGGACTGCGGCTCGATAGAATTCCCGCAAGGGTATACTGTCTTCTGGGCGATGGTGAGGTTCAGGAAGGCCAGGTATGGGAGGCTGCCATGACAGCGGCACACTACGGCCTTGATAATCTCTGCGCTATTATAGACAATAATGGATTACAGATAGACGGCCCTGTAGAAGAAGTCATGAGGGTCTCACCTCTGCCTGAAAAGTGGAAGGCCTTTGGCTGGCATGTAATTGAAATAGACGGACATAACATGGCAGAAATTCTAAATGCCCTTGATGAGGCTGAAGGCATTAAAGGGAAGCCAACAATTATTATCGCACATACGATAAAAGGCAAGGGTGTTTCCATTTTTGAGGGGAAGGTAGAATATCACGGTGTTGCACCAACACCTGATGAGCTTGCAAAGGCCCTTAAAGAGCTCGGCCATGGGTGAAAGAATGCAGGGCACAGAGCATAGATTAAAGAGCACAGAAAAAAAACCAGCGGCAACAAGGGATGCTTATGGAGAAGTTTTGCTGGAACTTGGCAGAAAACATCCTGAGATAGTGGTCCTTGACGCTGACCTCTCAGGCTCCACAAAGACAGGGAAATTTGCAAAAGCCTTCCCGGAAAGGTTTTTCAATATAGGCATTTCAGAACAGGACATGGTAGGGACAGCAGCCGGGCTTGCCCTATCAGGGAAACTTCCTTTTGCCTCTACCTTTGCCATCTTTGAGACAGGGAGGGCATGGGAACAGATAAGGCAGACTATCTGCTATTCGAACACAAATGTAAAACTCGTTGCTACCCACGGCGGCATAACTGTAGGCGAGGACGGCGCATCCCATCAGGCATTAGAGGATATTGCACTTATGAGGGTCCTGCCAAATATGACGGTTATAGTACCTGCAGATGCCATAGAAACTACATCAGTGATAAATGCAATGGTGGATTACAGGGGGCCAACATATATCAGGCTCGGAAGAGTAAAAGTCCCGCAGGTGATGCCAGAAGACTATTGCTTTAAACTGGGGAAGGCATATGTATTTCACATGGGTAAAGATGCCAATATAATTGCCAATGGCATAATGGTTGAGGCTGCCCTGAGGGCATCTGAAACTCTTAAATCAGAAGGCCTGGATGCAGGAGTAATCAATATGTCTACGGTAAAACCTCTCGATGAAAACACCATCCTTAAGGCTGCAAAAACTTCAAGGGCCATAGTGACAGCAGAAGAACATTCAATAATCGGTGGGCTTGGCAGCGGAGTTTGTGAAGTTCTTTCTGAAAACCACCCGATCCCCGTAAAAAGAATAGGCGTCAGAGACGCCTTTGGCTGCTCTGGCGACCCAATGGCACTGTTGAAGCTTTATGGCCTTACTACAGAGGATATAGTAACTGCTGTAAAAGAGGCGCTAAAATTATGATCCAGTTTTTAAACGTCTCAAAA
The DNA here is from genome assembly GCA_016214385.1 of Nitrospirota bacterium. Lineage (NCBI taxonomy): Bacteria > Pseudomonadati > Nitrospirota > Nitrospirota bacterium. Next base: position 11,574 of record JACROP010000145.1, on the reverse strand, counting down.
CACTATGACTCCCTGACTGCATTGAATGGAGTAAATTTCTCCATTGACAGGGGAGAGATGGCTTTTGTCACAGGACCGAGCGGCGCTGGAAAAACCACCCTCCTCAGACTTATATACAGGGCAGAAAAGCCAGACGAAGGCCAGATATTTGTAGCAGGCTGGGATGTAAGCAAACTCAGGGAAAACACTATACCATTTCTAAGAAGAAACGTAGGTGTAATCTTTCAGGATTTTAGACTGCTCTCCAACAAAAGCATTTTTGACAATGTAGCCCTTGCCCTGAGGATTCATGGCCATCCTTTCAGGGAGACAAGAGAGAAGGTAAATGAGGTGCTTAAAAATGTCGGTCTAAGGCAGAAGGCAGACAGCCTTCCGCAACACCTCTCTGGTGGGGAACAACAGAGAGCCGTTATAGCGCGGGCAATGGTATCAGAGCCTACAGTCCTTCTCGCTGATGAGCCAACCGGCAATCTTGACCCGGAAACAGCATCCACCATTATGAAGCTCTTCAATGAAATAAATACCAGAGGGACTACTGTCCTTATTGCCACACATCACAGGGACCTCTTTGTTAGCACAGGGCGCAGAGTAATTTGCCTCAAAAATGGAGAGGTGTATAAGGAGGAAACAGGGTGAAAAGTTTTCTTTATTCTCTCAGAGTCTCCATTCTAAGCCTCTGGCGTGAAAAATGGATAAACCTGCTTACGATGCTGAGTATTTCAGTCGGCTTCCTCGTACTTGGCACCTTTGCCCTGGTTACTTTTAATATCGATTTAACCCTGAATCGCTGGGCAGAAGGCTTTGGCCTTGTTGTATATCTCAAAGACAACATAAGTGAGAGCGAGAAAAATTCTTTAAAGGAACGCCTGAAAAAAGACAGTGATATAGTTGAAGTAAAATATATATCAAAAGATGTTGCCTTCGCAGAGATGAAACGCTCCTTAAAGTCGATTAACCCCGGCCTTGAGAGTCTTGAGGAGAATCCCCTGCCTGATTCTATAGAGCTCAGGCTCAGGAGAGATGTGATAGAGCCTGTCAGAATAAAAGAAAAAGCCTCAAAGATAAAAACGCTTTCTGGTGTTGAAGATGTTCAATATGGAGAAAAATGGCTCTCATCATTAAATTCAATAGCCAGGGTCATGAAGATTATCGGCCTGCTTCTCGGCAGCGTAATATCCGTAGCAATAGCCTTTGCCACTTACAGCACAATCAAAATCCTTTTTTACAGAAAGAACGAAGAGATAGAGACACTTAAACTCCTCGGTGCAACTAAGATATTTATTAAAGCACCCTTTCTTATAGAAGGTTTCATCATAGGACTCATTGGAGGTACTATTGGGTCTCTAACCCTCTTTGGACTATATTCTTTTATAACCACGCGGGCTGTAAATTTCCTGCCATCAATTAAGGGCAGCCTTGTATTTCTACCACCTGAAGCCTATCCAGCCATACCCATCGCAGGAGCAATAATAAGCACACTGGGGAGTTTTTTAGCCCTCGGTAAAATAAAGTACTGAAAATGGGAAGTAGAAAGTGGGAAATGGGAAATAGGAAATGGGAAGTAGGAAATAAGAAATCAGTTCTTACTTCTCACTTCTTACTTCTTACTTCTTGCTTCTTACTTCTTACCTCTTACTTCTTACCGGCCCATGCAGCAGACCCAAAAAGCGAGTATAAAAAACTTCAGGAAAGACTCAACGAGGAAAAGAAAAAGGCAAAAGAGGCCCTGAGACACGAGCAATCCATCCTGTCAGAGCTGGAAGAAATAGATAAGGCGCTGGCAGAAAAATCAAAAGAGCTGAGGCGTTATGACAGGCGTATCAAAGAAAACCAGGCAGGGATTAAAATTATTGAAGAAGATATAAAAACCCTTAGCAGCAAATTGGAGGCGAGGAAAAGATTTTTAAAGGAACGGCTCAGGAGTTTATACAAACAGCAACGCAGTGAAGCTATAGCAATACTGTTATCAGCAGAAGATTACCAGGACCTGATGAGAAAAACCAAACATATGAGCTTACTTGCCTATCACGACCGCAAAGTTATGGAAGACTATAACCGCGAGCTGATAGAACTTGATGCAAGAATGCATCTGCTGGAGACCCTGCAGAAAGAGCTCGAGATAAACAACCAAAGGGTAAAAGACAAACAGGAAGAGATGCAGTTAGAGCGGCAGCGTAAATACCAAATCCTCGCTTCTATTAAACATGAAAAAACCTATCATGAAAATATGATAAAAGAACTTGAGGAATCTTCCAGAAGACTCCTCGAACTGATCAAAGAGCTTGAGAAAAAAGAACTTCCTCCACCCACAACTGGAACGGGGTTTGCCAGCCTGAAAGGCAGGCTCATCTGGCCTGTTGAGGGAAAAGTCCTTGTGCCGTTTGGGAGCCACAAAAACCCGGAGTTTAATATTCCAGTTTTTAAAAATGGCATCGAGATACAGGCAAATGCAGGGGAACCTGCAAAAGCTGTTTACAGGGGAAGAGTTGTATATGCTGACTGGTTCAAAGGGTACGGACAACTGCTTATCATCAACCACGGGGACGGCTATCATAGCCTATATGCACATCTTTCTGAGATTTTTCATAAGACAGGTGATATAATAAAAGAGCAACAGGTTATAGGTAAGGTAGGTGAGTCTGGTATGCTTAATATACCAAGTCTGTATTTTGAAATCAGGCATAAAGGGAAACCACTCAACCCCACTCAATGGTTGAGGAAAAAATAAATGGAGGTTAAGATGCATAGGCGAAAGTTAATTATTTTATGGGTCATTATCCTGCTGGTTGCTTTCTCAGGTGTAATGATTGGCCGGTGGAGTACCAGAAGCGTAAGCGCAGAAGGAGAGCCGTATGAAGAGCTAAAGGTGTTTACAGAGATCATGACCCTGGTAAAGAAAAACTATGTGGAGGAAACAAAAAATAAGGACCTTGTATATGGCGCGATAAAGGGCATGTTGTATTCCCTTGACCCGCACTCCTACTTTATGACACCCGATGCCTTCAAGGAAATGCAGGTAGATACAAAAGGAGAGTTCGGGGGACTTGGGATACAGATAGGGATTAAGAACAATGCTCTCACAGTAATAGCACCCATAGATGATACACCGGCTTATAAAGCAGGGATAAAGGCAGGCGACAAAATTATCAAGATAAACAACGAGTCCACAAAAGATATGGGGCTACAGGATGCAGTGTCAAAGCTGAGGGGACCGAAAGGGACATCAGTAACTATAACCATAATAAGGGAAGGATGGAAGGAACCCAGGGATTTCAAAATTATAAGGGAAATAATAAAAATCCAGAGCGTAAAAAACAAGGTCCTGGATGACAGAATCGGATATATAAAGATAAGCCAATTCCAGGAAAAAACTGCAGCAGACCTTGCAGAGGCATTGAAAAAGCTCGATGCAGAGAAAATAAATTCTTTAATCCTTGATATGAGAAACAACCCTGGAGGGCTTTTGAACATCGCTGTTGATGTGTCAAGTCAATTCCTCCCTTCTGGAAAACTCGTAGTATACATAAAGGGAAGAGAGGGTGAGAGGACAGAGTATTACACCAACAGCAAGAAGCCCCATTACGAGTATCCAATGGTCGTCCTTGTTAATGAGGGAAGTGCCAGTGCATCAGAAATTGTGGCAGGAGCCCTGAAAGATTGGGGAAGGGCTGTAATCATTGGAAACCAGACTTTCGGAAAAGGTTCTGTCCAGACAGTAATACCTTTAAGCGATGGCTCAGGGCTAAAACTCACTACTGCAAAATATTACACTCCCAAGGATAAATCTATCCAGACTACAGGAATTACACCCGACATAGTAGTCAAACTTGAGGCCAAAAAAGGTGTCTCTGAACATCCGGTGCTCAGGGAGAAAGACCTTGAGAGACACCTTGAAAACGAGCAGCAAAAGGAAAAAGAGACTGAAAAAGAGACTGTTCCTGTCGAGGTATCTGAAAAAGACGATACACAACTGCAGAGGGCAATTGACCTTCTCAAGACATGGAAGATATTCAGAGAGATGCCAAAGACAGGATAAAAAAAGTTAAAAGTTAAGAATGTAAAGTTAAGAGTTAAAAATTCTTCCTTCACTTATAACTTTTCACTTTTAACTCTTAACTACAAATTTTGCTTTGCAAATTTTGTATGGTGCCCCTGGACGGAGTCGAACCGCCGACACAAGGTTTAGGAAACCTCTGCTCTGTCCTTTCTGAGCTACAGGGGCATATCGCTTTGCTCTATTGTAAATTGGAAATTGCAAAATTCAAATTGGAAATTTATTCTTACAATTTACAATTTACAATCTTCAATTTTCAATTCGCTGGTCGGGGCGAAAGGATTTGAACCTTCGACCCTACGGTCCCGAACCGTATGCGCTACCAGGCTGCGCTACGCCCCGTATTAAAATAATACCATATTTTAAACCTCAAAGGCATCCCTTATAAGTTCGACTTGTGGCTCGCCGTCTTTAAAAAAAATTGAAACCACATCAAAGCGGCAGGCAGGCTCTTCTTTAAGCCTTTTGAGGTATGACAGGGCAACATTTGCTATCTTTTTTCTTTTCACTGCACTCACAGCCTCAAATGGCTTGCCAAAACTAAGACTCTCCCTGGATTTTACCTCTACAAAAACAAGGGTCCCGCCATCTCTGGCGATTATATCGATTTCTCCAAAGGGTGTCTTATAATTTTTCTCAATGATCCTATAGCCCTTTCTTTTGAGAAACCCTGCAGCAAGTGCCTCTGCCTCATCTCCGATTTTCATTTCAATACCCTTCTAACATAGTCCCAGTCTTTAAGCTCAGTCGAACCCTCGATGTCCTCAAAACTGTAAAGTTTTGTTTTAGAATCCTTGAACAGCTCAATCGCAGCAGGCCCTCCGATAACAGCCTTGAAGAAAAAACCCTGCTCTTTAAGATCTTCAATACTCCTTATATTTAATAATGGCATGACAGGTATGTCGTATTTTTCCAGCCATTCTCTAAGGGCTTTTTTGTTAATCATGCCCTGCCAGAGATAAACAATGTGATAACGCCTGGATATTCTTTTAATGGCCTTCGATGCCCCAGGCCTCGGTGACTTCATCCCGATGTATCGGAATTCAAAAATACTCCCCTCAACATCTATAACAACAATGCCTTTCTCTGGCTTTATAGATAAGAGCATTCCCTCTGCATCTTCATCCCTTACCTTTACTTTTATTTTATAAATGCCTTCCTTCTCAGGCACAAAGGGGAAAAAGGCATATCCATCACCACCTGAAAGTGTCCTGCCAATGGATTTATTATTCACAAAGAATTCTACCCTCTCTCCGCCGCTTCTTATAAACCCCCTTTTCACCTCTGCCTCTAATAAAATCTCCTTGCCGGTTTTACAGACCTGGTCATTGACCGAGATTGCGGCATCAAGGTTCGGAGTAAAAAGTAGAAAATAGAGAATAAAGAACAGAGGTCTGAGGCCTCGACAGGCTCGGCCCAAGCCTGAGCCTGCCGAAGGCTTGCCCTTATTGTTCACCTTTCTCAAGCCTTTCTATTAATTTCACGATGCCCTCAATATCATTTATGTCTTTCTGGGCAAGGCCTTTTATTGTCTCCCTGAATGGGGCAAACTCTTCCCAGTGTCCCCTGAGGTTGACAGTAAGTTTTCTGTTAAGCTTCTCCCCACTGGTGTCCCAGTCCATTAGAAGTACAACCCTGGAGTGTCTGTCGAGTATATCCTCGCAAAATTCATAGATATTCTTTCCACGGTGAAGATGGAGGATTTCACCCTCCATACCGAGCCTCCTCAGGGCTATCTCATCTTTTCTACCCTCCACCACTATAGGGAACAGTTTATTAACTTCCGTTAATTCCTCAAGGATGTTCCTTAATCTTTGTGCCCTTTCCAAGTCGTTATTCATAACTTACTTCTTACTTCTTAGTTATCCCGGAGGCCAGTGCATCCTGCGGCCGCCGAGGATGTGGAGGTGTATGTGGTAAACTGCCTGCCCTGATTCAGGATTGCAGTTCATCACAAGCCTGAAGCCCCTCTCGGCAATGCCCTTGTCCCTAACTATTTTATTTGCAACCTGAAATAGATGGCCGATAAGGGCATTGTCCTCTTCTTTAATATCAAGGTTCGTGGAGATATGTTTTTTAGGTATCACAAGGGTATGCACAGGTGACTGGGGATTAATGTCTTCAAAGGCGAGCGAAAGGTCATCTTCATAAATAACCTTTGCAGGCAGTTTCCTCTCTACAATCTTGCAGAATATACAGCCCATAAAAACCTCCAGAAAGCGTATCAGGGTACGCCCTATTGCTTTAAAACTTTCCACCTCTAATTGTGCTTACCCAATACTCCTGTAAAAACAGCTTCTGTTTCCTGTGTGGCAGGCGCCGGAGCCAACCTGTTTGACCTTTATCAATAACGTATCTTCATCACAGTCATAGGAAATCTCTTTCACAAGCTGCACATTGCCTGAGGTCTCACCTTTCATCCAGTATTTCTGCCTTGAACGGCTCCAGAAATGGGTCTTACCGGTTTCGATTGTCTTTTTCAAAGCAGTCTCATCCATATAGGCCATCATCAAGACCTCGTTGTTTTCTGCATCCTGTATTATCGCGGGGATAAGACCCTTTTCATCATATTTAAGTTCCGGCAGCATATTTTTACCCCTCCAATCTTGCCTCAAGTTCTGATTTAAAATCCTTATAGAGATCAAACCGCAAATATCTCATTTATTCGTCTCTGCCATTCCTTTTCATCTATCACCTGAAATTCTATTCCCTTTGAAAATTCTTTATTCAGTTCTTTCCATTCTACTTTCTTGCCTAATTCATTGCAAAACTTAAAAACATTTCTCTTATATTTAGTATCTTCAAACTCTTTCAGATGAACGCCCTTTGTTTCAACAACATAGACCGTGCTAAAATCTCTGCCCGTGTCATCAGTCTTCGTAAAAATAAAATCAGGGTATATCTTGTTCTTGCGCCATCCCTGAATGTAGTAATCCTGTCTTGAAAGATTCCTGTACCACCATAAAAGCTTTTCCTGCTCATCAAGATATATCGCAATGGATTTTTCCATTTCATTAAATTCTTCTTCAGGGATGTAATCAAAAAGACTCCTTTGAACTTCAGAATGATCATCCCTGATGAGTTTCTTACTGCTCTTTTTCACAGTTATGCTTGGTGGAAGTTCATAACCTCCTTTACCGGCAAGGAGAAAAAAACAGAGATTTTTCTTGTCAATCAAGTCTCTGAATATTTTCTCGGATAATCTGTCACGTTCAGCTATCAGATGTTTACGGGTCTCCTCAATAATGAAGGCAAGGTTATTTGCAACTTTCTCTTTGCTGTTTTTCTTGAGCAAGTCGTTTAAAACCTCTTTCCCGATGTCATGTGCAATCCAGGGATTAGGGATAATATCCAGCAACTGCCTTGTCATAAGAACATGGTCAAGCCTTAATCCTCCATGCCTTGTCAGCCGCCCTCTTTCCTCAATAAGGTCAGTGACATTTTTGCTTAAACCCACGGCAATTTCCTGATCCTGAATTGCCGCATCTCCGAGTACAATACTCTTAATTTCAGTCAAATCCGCGGCATTCCAATCAATCCTGCTTAATATGTCCATGTCATAGCTGACATCACGCCAACTGCCGTTTTCCTGAATCACAAATTTAGGAAGATATACCTTACCCTCAAAGACTTTGAATTTGTCTCTATATCTTACGGTCTTTTCCTTTGTGGCATCCTCTAATACAGAATCGCCCTCCTTAACAGTTACCCTTGAAGTCAAATCGCCCAATCCCTCAACCTCAAAACCCTTCTTGATGCTCTCCAAAAGAACGCCTGCTTTGGGCCTGTGGCAAAAGACATAGCTTTCATCAAGGTCTTTGACTTTGGTTTTGTGGGCTTTATACTGCCTGAGAATTCTTCCTACCAACTGAGTGATGCTCAACTGTGAACCCGGATTTGTCAATATCGTAAGGATATATGCAAAGGCACAGTCCCATCCTTCCTGCAATGCCTGCTTGGTAATGATATATCTAATCTCACAATCACGGCTTAAAAGGTCGATGCCTTCTATATCGTCTTTTTCGCTGCTTTTGATGGCTATCTCTTTTTCTGACACACCGCATTGCTTAATCAGATATTCTTTGACATCTTCTGCATGAATATATTTTGTTCCCCTCTGCTCTTTTCCTGTCCTTTCTGCCTGAACAAGACAGATGGGACGGATATGTTCGCCTGTGTTTGCTTCATATTCCTTTGCCTTGCGTTCAAGATAATCCCTCTTTTCTTTTGATGCAAGCATAACATCTTTCCAGTCAGGACTCGATTTGTTGATGACATTCAGATCAAGTTTAATCATTTCCTCTCTGTTAAGAGCCTGCCCGCTGATGTTTACCAGATGGTTTGTGTTTTTTGGCGGAGTGGCAGAGAGTTCAACAATTATTGATGGGTTGAAACCTTTGATTGTATTACGGGCTGTTTCGCTGTAAGCCTTATGTCCTTCGTCAATAATGATTATGGGTTTAAGAACCCTCAAGGTATTCCCGAGAGATGTCTTTGCCATCCTGCCGAATAGTAATCCCCTTTTTTCGTCATTCCCGTGTAAACGGGAATCCAGTTTATTTGTTTTTCTCTGGATTCCTGCTTTCGCAGGAATGACAGTATGGGGATTACCAAAATAATCAAGGTTAGGAAATTTCTCTAAAAGGTCATTGTTACCTTTAACATCATCTTCCAATGGAAAAAAATCTGTAAACCCTCCGCTGTCCTTAAAGACTTTCAATGTCTCCTTGTTCTGCCTGCTTGCAGAGGGAAGCATCAAAAGCATTATCGCAAGGTTTTCCTCTATATCCAGAGGCGTAAACTTATCCAGTTTCTCTAAGATCAGTGTTCTTCCACCGCTTGAAATGTCCAATACCTGCCTATATGGATGCTCCCTGTTTTTCAAATTGGCAAGGGTCTGCCTGTAAATCTGTGTTGTCGGCACTATCCAGAGAACGATGCCTGTCTGTTTTTTAAGATAAATTCTGCTTATCAGGTCAATGGCATGGCAGGCAAGGATGGTCTTCCCTCCGCCGGTGGGGATTTTCAGGTAGAAATCGGGAAGGGGTTCGCCAAGACCGTTTTTACTTGAGTGATAAGATGCCCCGACAATCTTTTCCCATGCCTTAAAAGGAAAGTCTATTGCAAGATCAGGGTCAACAGCTATTGCCTTTTGATACTTGCCCTTGAATTCGGCAAGGGAATCAAGATATATCTTGACCTGCTCTAAGGTCTTCTTCTGGTATTCCTTAAGTTCCATATGTTAGCTCAGCCAATTTGGCAGACACTGTCTGCGGAATTGATGATTTCCCAGACGCTATCTGGAATTGTTCTTTTATGAAGAGTAACCGACACTGTGTCAGTTCGATTTCAGGCTCTTAAGCAACCGCTCCTTAACTCCTATCAGGGTAAGCCCTACCACTTCGCCGGTTGATTCGAGATATCTGACAACGGCGCCTTCCCCAATGTCTACGCCGAGTGCCATTTGAGGCTCGCCGATACTGATATAAAGGACATCCGCCTCCTCATCGTAATCCCAGTTAAGGTTTTCCTTCTTCTCAAGTATCTTTATCGCTTCCATACGATCTTCCTCCTTTCAGAAGGCTTAGTGGCATAATATGCCGTTATTATAAAACCGTCAGTATCTATGACCTCTTTATATATTACAACTAAATGCTTTGATGTAAGTGGTGTCTTGGCATAGAACCTGACGGCAATAAACTCCCCAAAATCACCTTGTTGAATCAGGTCTGGCTCAGTCACGGTTTCCAAAACCTGTTCCCTTTGCCCATCCATTTCAGGATGTCTAAGAACAATATGATTCCAGCGTTCTTTTGTTAGCCTTAAAGAAACATTGTTTTTAGATTTAACGATTATCATTTTTCTGCTCTAATCCTTTCTCCTGCCTCCGTCATCTCTCAACAACTCCCTCAGCAATTTCAACCTCGGCATCATCATGCAGAGCCACTTGTCATGGCGGGTGAAGTCTTCTTTGTCCACAACCTTGCCAAGCCACTCCTGCATCATAGGGCTGTTAACGTTGTCGTTATAAATCCACTTCTCATTGCCGGTGTTATACGGCGGGTCAATGTAAATGCACTTTACCTTTCCTGCATAAGTAGGAAGCAGGGCTTTCAGGGCAACAAGATTATCGCCGTGGATTATCAGATTGTCATTGAGACTGACCTTATCGGTGAGACTCTTGTCTTTCTTGGGGATAAGCTGATGATACTTAACGCTCAGATGATGATTCTGAACAAAGGTCTTGCCTTTAAAGCTCAAAGTTGCCATGATTCCCCTTTTTTACTATTACGCCACTGCTTTTTCTGATTTCATCCATGCAGGCAGAGGTTTGCCTTTTTCTAAAAGGCTAATGATCTTTTCAATGTGGTTTTCAGATAATTCTTTCATAAGCTTTTTAAGCTACTGCCTTCTCTTTAACTATTGATAAATCAATCAGGTCGAGGGGATTCTTTGTTGTTCTTTTGCCTGCATCAAGTATTTCAATGGCAACAATCCTTCCGTCCTTTGAGTAATCAATTATTACACCGTCAAGCTCAACAGATTCAGCAATAGCCTCTTCGGCTATAAACTCGATATTTAAAAGGTCATGAATTGGGTCATATTCTATCTTCATTTATTGTCCCTCCTTCCAGTAGCGACTTATCTGTGATGTAATGTAAGCCGTTACTACGATATATATTTCTTCATGTCTCTTCATAAATAACTCTTAAAAGATATTCCTTATTATCTATGAAAAGCTTTTTGTGTGCAACTTTTCTGCCTCCGTAGCCATCAAGCACCTGTGCTGGATTTATTAGGGTATCTTCTATTAGGTCTCTTTTAATCCCTCTCTTTTCTGCTTTTCTTTGCGCAATAGGAATAATTTCAACTTTTTTCATCACTATTTTCTTTATGCCCTTTTCTCAATCATCTCATACGCTTTCTTTCTGTGAATAATGCCAAATATCCAGACTTCATTGCTCATTATCTTAAATACCACTCTGTAATCCCCAACCCTTAATTTCCAATACCCTTTTAAGGTTTTTCTTAAAGGTTCGCCGTATTGATGGGGTGCAACTGCAAGGCGTGTTTCTATGGCGTTTTTAATGCGGATTTTGAGTTTTTCATTGAGCAAGGGGATATCAACAGCCTTAACATCAGGGTGGTATCTAAGCTCAAACGGCAAAGCTACCAAACCTCACTATGTTTTAAGGCTTTTGCTTTGGTGAAGGTTTTCTCCCTTTTTTCAGCAAATTTTGACAGAGCTATATCTTCTTCCATTTCCAATGCCTCTTTTACCAGATCACGGACCTTAAGTGAAAGTGATACGCCTTCTTTTTCTGCAAGATGCCGGACGCTGTTGTAAATCGGCTTTTCCAGCACAACATTAATTCTTGGATTTTTTGCCGGCATATTATATTACCTCCTTTTTTCGTAGTGTAACACTTATAACACACCAAATCAACATCTATTTTTAAAGTTCATTTGAAATTTCTGATTTCTTCTTTAATTGAGGGGTATTTCTTGGTTAATTTTTT
>JACROP010000144.1 GCA_016214385.1 Nitrospirota bacterium | reverse complement strand
TTGCAAGCTCAACTGCCTTTTGGCATCTATCAACTTCCTGTGTCATCCCGGTACAGATGATCTCTTTGTCTTTAATTATTTCCTTTATCAAATTAAGATAGGTACTGTATCCGACTATCACATCGGATTTTCTTATGGCATCCTGGGCATAGGGCGTAATGTATTAAATACCTCCTGGACCAGTGCCTACGATATAGAGTTTGCCTTCAAGTGACGAGTGACGAGTGACGAGTGACGAGTCTAATTTAGAGTTTCTTAGTTTTTTATTCGTTAACTTGTAACTTTTTTTAACAGCCACTGCCACTGTTACATTTCCTGTTTTTTGTTTTGGAATAATTAGTTTATCAGTCCTTGAAGCGAGGAGTGCTGCTGGTTCTGCCACTGCATTTACCCCTGTTGCCTTAAATGCAGCCTCTGATTTTAGTATTCCCTTTACAGTATTAAGTTGATCCGGCGTGAATGTATTAATCTCAAAACTGTATTTTTTAGCAAACGCTATTAATCCTGGTTCATTGCCCTTTTTATCAATGGTTGCAATGGAGTGAATTGATAAAAATGATAAATTATTTTTCTCTAATGTATTTTTAACAGAATCCTCTATTTCATTCGCTGATGTTCCGCTGTTGCATCCGATTCCTACAACAAGATTTTTGGGGCGGAGATAAAGCTGATAGATTCCCGCTTGCGCGGGAATGACATTTAAACCTATTTCCTTTTTATTTGTGATTAGCACATCAGCAAACTGAGGGTCGCTGACCTTAAGAAATTCTTCAGGCAGTTTTATATCTATGTTCTGTGTTCTGTCTTCTGTCTTCTCTTCAATATATACTCTCAATGCGTCATTATTGAGAAGCAGTGTGCCTATTTGTGGAACCAGTTCCCAATCTTCAATGATGAGATTATTCTCCCTTGCCCATAAATCTATAGAAGTCATGCTATTTACATCGGATGCAGCAGTTATGACCGGTTCGCCTCCAAGAAATTTGGCAATTTCGTTTGCAATTTCATTAGCTCCCCCTAAGTGGCCGCTTAAAAGGCTGATTGCGAATTCTCCCTTTTCGTCCATTACAACAACGGCAGGGTCTGTTTTTTTGTCTTTTATTAAATGCGCAATAGTCCTTACTACTATGCCTGTTGCCATAATAAAGACGAAATTGTTGCATACATTCCAGATGTTGGAAACTGTTTCTGATTTAAATTTTACAATCTGAGCTTCAGGATAAAGTCCCCTGAGCCTTTGAGCAAGGTTAAGGCCATTGTTGGTGATGTAAAATATCGCTGTTTTACTTCCTGAATCCATGTTTAAAATCCTTATTGTAAAGTCTTGATTCTTTTTTCAAACCCATATCAGATGCCTTCAATGACTCTCCAACGTATATCAGTGCGGTCTTTTTAATATCAGCAGCTTTAACCAGTTCAGCTATATTCTTCAATGTGCCTCTTATAATCCTCTGCCTGGGCCATGATACATTTTCAATAACCACAACAGGTGTATCCTCAGAATATCCTTTTAGTAGTTCATCTCTTACCTTTTCAATCATTCCAACACTCAAAAAGATAACCATTGTTGCCCTGTGCTTTGCCATCTCGCTAAGTCTTTCTGTATCTGGCACAGGCGTTCTTCCTTCAATGCGGGTAAATATGACTGTCTGGCTTATCTCAGGGATGGTAAGCTCCTGCCCGAGTACTGCAGCACCAGCCATTGCAGATGATACTCCGGGAATAACGTCATATTCTATGTTCAATTCACGAAGTCTTTCTATCTGCTCTGATATGGCACTGTAAAAGGATGTGTCTCCGGTATGCAGTCTTGCCACTGTCTTGTCATTGTTGATGGATGCTTTAATGACATCAATGATTTCATCGAGAGTCATCTTTGAAGAATCAAATATCTTTGCCTTTATGTCTTTTAAAAGTTCAGAATTAACAAGGCTTCCTGCATAGATCACAACGTCAGCCTTATCGAGTAGTTTTCTACCCTTGATTGTTATCAACTCGGGGTCTCCAGGACCAGCACCTATGAAATAGACCTTGCTCATTTTTTTATTATCACTGTTGTAAAGTAATGTAGATTCTCACCTTTAATTGATCGCAGATCTTTTATAACCCTCTCCTTATCTGTGCTTGCCATTTCTACAGCTACAGAAGAATCTACAAGCCCGAGTTCCTCGAGGAGGCCAAGAATTCTGTCAAATACTTTATTAACCTTCATTAAGACGACCGTATCAAAACTGAGGATGGTTTCTTTTAGCCTCTCTTCTTCATAAGTGGCAGGCAGAAGTGCTATCCGTTCACTCCCAAGGCATAAAGGCATCCCTGTTGATGCTGAAGATGCGCTCATTGAAGAAACTCCAGGGACAATGGTTACCTGAAGTGAAGGCAATAGGCTTAAAAGTCTGTCATGAATATAAAAAAATGTACTGTAGAAAACAGGATCTCCGAGAGTTGGGAATGCGATGTCTTTACCTTTCAGGACATGGCTTAAGATTATTTCTACTGTCTCCTCCCATTTTGATGACACATCACATGATGCGGCGTCTTTAGCAGGTATTTTTTTCATCGGGAAATGTATCTCTATAATTTCTTTTCCATCGAGGGAAATCGCCCCCGCAACAATGGACATGGCAATGCTGCTTCCTTCATCTTTGCCTTTTGGAAAACAAAGCACAGGTACTTTCTCAAGGATCTTTACAGCCTTCACTGTCATAAGCTCGGGATCACCAGGACCTATGCCAATAACATAGACTTTTCCTAAATTATCCATTCGCCTTCTCTCCTACTATTATGAATATCGGGTTTGATGCTGAAAGATACTCCTTATCTTTTAGCCCTTTGCCTTTTGAGATATTAACTTCTGTTATCTCTACCTTCATGTTTTCTTTTTTCAAAAAGCTTTGAGCCTTTGTAAGGGTATCGAATGTGACAGCGTTTATTACAATGCGCGAGCATCCTGCCTCTAACGTTGCCTTAATAATGCTGTGGAGTTTTCCGCCGCTTCCTCCTATAAAAACTCTGTCTGGACCTGGAAGTCCCGGGATAACTGCAGCCGCCTCACCTTCAATGACGTCTATGTTGTCCCGAAGCTTCGGGATTAGACTTTTAATGTTTTCCTTCAGCATCTTAATTTGCTCCTCATCTTTCTCTACAGAAAATATCTTTAGTTGAGGAGATATTCTTGCTGCTTCGATGGATATAGAGCCAGAGCCTGCACCAATGTCCCAGAATACACCTCTTTGAGGAAGCCTTAATTTGTGAATGGTTACTGCCCTGACTTCGTCTTTTGTTATGAGTCCCCTTGAATGCAGGATTTCATTTTCTGTTAATCCAAATCTTATCCCAGAAGCAAGGCTTTCACCCCCTCCCCCGTATCGAGTACGGGGCAGGCTCTTACCCTCCCCCCTCGAGGGGGAGGGGTGGGTGGGGGGGATTATGTTTTGAATTATCACTACATTTGGGTCTGAAAAAGGCATGCCTGCAATTTCTTCAGGTGTGCCTTCTGTTATTTTTTCATCAGGGTAACCGAGTCTTTCACAGACATACATTTTTAATGACAGAGTGATGGAGTGATGGAGTGATGGAGATTTTAAAATTTCCTTTGCAATCTCTGATGGATTATTTACTTTATCGGTAAGAATGGCAATTTTATTATGCCCCTCTAAAAGCATGGGAATATCCTTTATTTCATATTCCAGCCTTCTCCTTTTTTCAGGGTCAGGGCCGCCATGAAGGCTGATTAATAGGGCATCATCCCACGGTTCTTTTATTTTTGAGAATGCCACCTGGATGCTCGACAGATCAGGAAGTATCTCCACCGCATCTTTCCCAAATTCTTTGACAACCCTTCTTCCAATTCCAAAGAACATGGGGTCTCCAGAGGCAAGAAGGACGATATTCAGTGACGAGTGACCCTTCGACAGGCTCAGGGCAGGCTCAGTGACGAGTGACGAGATCTGAGATTTTATGAAGTTGATTGTCTCATCCACATTGTTAATTACCTTTATCTTATCTTTGCCTGTCTCGTATTCCTCGTACCCTTTAAAGATCTCAAGGAGTCTGTTGGATGCAAGAATAACGCTGGAATTTAAAATAATATTCCGAGCCCTTTTATCAAGTGGCTTATAGCCGATGCCTATGACGTAGAGTCTGCTCATAATTGGTTCGACATTTCCGTTGCAAAAGAAGCCTGAAGGGTTTGGACATATGTCTTTTGCGACATGTTAATTGTAGTTGCAGGCATATTTAAATAAAACTACCCTTTATTTTTTTATTTTTGATTCTTTTGCTTTCCTAAATTTCTCGGCTCCTTTTAGTACCAATTCAATATTATATTTGCGGGATGGTAAAAAAACATTTTTAACCTCTACACATACTTTTGCAATAATCCACGCTATAAGCAAGTACTCAGCTATTCTCCAATTCACACTATCATTTCTTGTTCCAATATATCCAAGTAAATGACCTATAGCAAAGCCTCCAATTGCTCCGACGAGGCTACTTTTTCCGATTCGAAATCTTTTCCATACCTCCTCCGCCGTGTATTGAGAAGCAAGATAATTAATCATTTTTACCCATTCAACCCTT
>JACROP010000143.1 GCA_016214385.1 Nitrospirota bacterium | reverse complement strand
TAGATTTGAAGCAGATTACAATAAGGGGCATCCCTGATGAGATTGAAAAGATAATAAAGAAAGAGGCCAAGGCAAAAGGGCTGAGCCTCAACAAGGCATTTATCTCGCTGCTTGAAAAGGCAACAGGTTTAAGGGCAAAGGGGAAGAAGAAAAAGGCCTTATATCATGATTTAGACCATCTTTTTGGTATATGGACAAAGGAAGAGGCTGCTGCCTTTGACAAAAGCCTTAAGCTTCAGAGGGAGATAGATGAGGAATTATGGAAAAAAACAGGATAATACTGGATACCTCAGGCTATTCTGCTTATTTAAGGGGAAGCCCTGCGATTAGACTGGCGATACAGCAGGCTGCTGAGATATTTTTCAACCCAATTATAGTCGGTGAGTTATTGACTGGCTATATAATGGGAAAAAGCGAAAAGAAGAATAGGGCAATACTTCAGGAGTTCCTTTCCTCTTTGAGGGTGAATATAGTGGATATTGATGAAGAAACATCAGAGAGATACGCTATAATTATGAATTATCTCCGTACAAAAGGCACGCCTATACCTACTAATGACTTATGGATAGCAGCTTCTGCTATGCAGCATGGATTAATAGTTTTAACAACCGACAATCATTATCTCAAAGTTCCGCAGATTATAACTGAATATTATCAGGCAGGGTAAAAAATATTCTTTTATTGCATAGGAGAAAATTATGGGAAAACGATTTGTCTTTTTTTATTTTATGAAAAAGGAGCCGGAAAAAATAAAGGCAGTTGTGCCTTTGCATATTGAGTATTGGCACAAACTCAAATTGAACAAATATCTCGGCGGCCCGATTACTGATAGGACAGGAGGGCTGATTACCTTTGAAGCAGGGGATATTGAAGAAGCAACAAAGATTATCATAAATGATCCCTTTGTTTCACAGAATTTGCTTGAAAGTAAATGGATAAAAGAATGGGTAGCAGAGTAAGGAATCTTTTAACAAAAGGAGGTTTAAATATGATTACCTGTTATTTGCGTTATGTTATTGACCCATACAAGATTGAAGATTTTGAGAGGTATGCCAAAATGTGGATACCGCTGGTCAATAAATTCGGCGGGACGCATCATGGCTATTTTCTGCCCCATGAAGGGGCAAATAATATTGCTCTGGCTCTGTTCAGTTTCCCGAGTCTGGCAGCTTACGAAGAATATCGCAAGAAGATTAAAACCGATTCAGATTGCCGGGCAGCCTTTGCCTTTGCAGAGAAGACGCGGTGTATTATAAGTTATGAGCGGAACTTCATGCGACCTGTTTTTGAGTAGTTGTCCTGAGATTAAAGTATATGGGGAATGAAGGAGGACTAATAAAAATGGAACTTGGAGAAATCAGACAGGAAATAGATAAAATTGATACTGAAATAATAGGGCTTTTATCAAAAAGAGCTGGACTGGTAAGCAAAGCAGGAAAATTAAAAAAAGACGAACAAGAAGTGCGAGACCCCAAGAGGGTAGAACAGGTTATAAATAAAGTAAAGGCGAAGGCTGCAGGGATAGATTTTGACCCATCAATGGCAGAACAAATATATAGAACTATAATCGGCTGTTTTATTGACAGAGAACTAAAGGAGTTCAAAGGGGAAAATCTCCTCTCTTTATTTTTCAGCAATAATCATTTACCATCAAAGGAAATTCTTAATGGAATTACTTTAAAAGCTGTCTATGGCGATAAGACCATGATGACCTTCTTTGAATTTGAGCCGAATGCTGTAATTCCTTCACATAAACATCCCCATGAGCAGATAACATATATAATTGAAGGAGCGATAGAATTTACCGTTAATGGAGAGACAAAGGTTTTAAAAGTTGGCGATGGTGTTGTAATTCGCTCCAATCAAGAACACAGCGCAAAAATTCTTGACAAACCAGCAAAGGCAGTGGATGCATGGTATCCCGTAAGGGAGGATTACAGAGAGCCTTAATTATTATTTTATTTTGCAGTTTTCCCCCATTCCTTCATGCTCTTAATAATCGCGCCGAGACTCGTCCCCCTTTTGGTAAGGGCATACTCAACCCTCGGAGGCACTTCGGGATAAATTCTTCTTGCAATAATTCCTTCGCTTTCTAAAGATTTCAAGCGTCCTGATAATGTTTTCGGGCTTACCCCTGAAAGTGATTTCCTCAATTCTCCGAATCTCTTTTTCCCTTCAAGGAGGTCCCTGATTATTAGAATCGTCCACTTGCTGCCAATGATTTTCAATGTTCTTTCCACAGGACATTCCCCGGTGCATGCTTCATAGCCCATTATGCGCTCCTCCAATAGTATCTTTTTTGTAACTGTATAACCAAAATGTAACTACTTGACAAAGTATACTGACACTGATATTGTTTGTCAATATTATTAATTTAAAAGGAGGAAATGCTTATGGAACTTTTTGAAGCCATTAAAACAAGGAGGAGCATCCGCAGGTTTCTTGACAGACCTGTAGAAGATGAAAAACTTAAGACGATACTTGAGGCTGTCCGCATGTCCCCTTCGTGGGCAAATATGCAGTGTTGGAGATTTATAGTAGTAAAAGATAAGGCTATGAGAGAAAAAATCAGTGAACTAAGTTACGTGGCGTCTTTCTTCGCACCAATCGGTTATAAGGCAAACCCTTCAAAAAAGGGTCTTGCAGAGGCACCGGTTGTAATTGTTGCCTGTGCAGATCCTTCCCAGTCAGGGGTTCTCTGGAATCAGCACTACTACATGACCGATGTGGGTGTTGCTGCACAGAATCTCATGCTTGCTGCTCGTGCCCTTGGACTCGGCACTGTCTTTGTAGGAGTATTTGATGAGGAAAAACTCCGCAATCTCCTAAATATCCCATCAAACATCCGAATAGTGGGACTTTTCCCCATTGGCTATCCGCAGGAAGAGAAAAAGGAAGGCCCTTCAAGGAAGCCGCTTAATGAGATTGTTTTTTATGAGCAATGGGGAAGTGAAATCTGAATTTAATGTAGTACACGAAAAGGAGGTTTTAACATGACAGATAGTATTAAAAATGAGGTTTTATTGTATCTGAATAGGCATCTTTACGGGAACCTTGCAACAGTTTATTCAAATGACCCGATGCAACCGCATGTCACTACTGTTGCATATGTAAATGATGGTTTTGATTTATATTTCACAACTTCCGTGAAATCACAGAAATTCATCAATATTGAAGGGAACTCAAAGGTAGCGATGACTATAGATGAAGACGAAACTGATTGGATGAAGTTAACAGGCCTGCAGATCGAAGGAATAGCAAAGGTAGTAAAAGCGGAGCAAGTACCTGCTGTTTTAGAAATCTATGCTGAAAAGTTTCCTATCATAAAAGAGTTCCCCCCAAATCTCGATTACCGCTTCATAAAAATAAAGCCAAATAGAATATGGATGCTCAATTACCAGAAAGGCTTCGGCCATCGTGATTATTTAGAGTTGTAGAAAATAAAAAGGGAGGTTTAAAGATGAAAGGAATAACTTCAAAAGATAGGTTCACACTTTTCGGCATTTTATTATTTACACTTATCGGTTCTTTAATATTTAATCAAAGGGCATTTGCTCAACAAGGACTGACAAAGATAGCAGACAATGTTTACTCATATGTTGACACGAAGAACAGCCTTCCAAAAAACAGCTTTGGAGCAAATGCAGGGATTATTATAGGCAAAGATGGTATTGTTGTTATTGATACACTGGTATCCTCAAAAGAAGCAAAAAGGTTTATTAAGGATATACGGACAATCTCAAAGAAACCCATAAAATATGTTGTGAATACCCATTATCACCTTGACCACACATTCGGCAATGCTGATTTCAAAAGGCTTGGAGCAGTAATTATCTCGCACACTAATGATAGTAAAAATCTAAAGGCTCATGGTGAAACAGCTTTAAGAAATGCAAAGAACTATGGTCTTAGTGAAGAGGATATGAAAGGGACGAAGATCGCATATCCTGTTTTGGCATTTAACGACAGGATGGAGATAGATTTGGGAGATCAGAAGATTGAGCTGATTTACATCATGCCATCACATACTGATGGAAGCATTCTGGTATATCTGCCTGAAAAGAAAATACTGTTTGCAGGCGATATTTTATTTACCAACTACCATCCATTTATTGGTGATGGAAATATAGAAGAATGGGTTAAAGTGCTTGACTATATCATGACAATGGATATTGAGAAAATCATTCCAGGTCATGGACCGATTTCGAGCAAAAAGGATATTGAAGACATGAAAAATTATTTGATTGCCTTTGATAAAAAGGCTAAAGAACTTACTGCCCAATCAAACGATGTTGAATATATCGTCTCTGAAATCAAGAAGTCTCTGCCTCCAAGGCCTGAGGGAATTGAACTTATCCAATGGAACATTCAGATGAAATATCTGAAGAAATAAAGGACCGAATAGCACATAGGGGGTAAAGATGATTACCTGTTACTTGCGTTATGTTATTGACCCGTACAAAGTAGAAGACTTCGCGAAATATGCCAGGATGTGGATACCACTGGTTAATAAGTTTGGCGGGAAGCATCATGGCTATTTCCTGCCCCATGAGGGAGCAAATAATATTGCATTTGCACTGTTCAGTTTTCCGAGTCTGGCGGCATATGAAGAATATCGAGGAAAAATTAAAACTGACCCGGATTGCCAGGCAGCCTTTTCCTTTGCAGAAAAAACAAAATGTATAATAAGTTATGAGCGAACCTTCATGCGGCCTGTTTTTGGAGGAGAGAAATGACTTTTTTCAGATAAGGGAAGATTATTTGTGAAATACATCTTAGGTCTTGATTTTACGCTCTATTTATGAGAGAGGGGAGATTATAGAAATTATTAAAAAGCACCAAAAGGCTGATAGTGTAAACGGCTTATAGTGTGGTTCATGTGATGAAACAGTATGACATTATTATAATAGGTGCGGGAATCAGTGGATTGAGTCTGGCGCATTACTGTGCCAGGGGAGGACTCAAGACTTTAGTAATCGAAAGGAGTGAACGAGTGGGCGGCACCTTCCACTCTTACCATTTTGAGGGCGATGTTAAAGATTTCTGGTTAGAATTAGGTGCCCATACCTGTTACAATTCCTATCGTAATCTGCTGGGAATCATAGAGGATTGCCAGATTCTTGATCGCCTGATTAGGCGGGAAAAGGTCCCATTTAGACTGTTAGTTGACAATCAAATAAAATCAATTCCCTCCCAGCTTAACTTTATAGAACTACTTTTTTCAGCACCCCGTTTATTTACACTAAAAAAAGATGGGCAAAGTGTTGAGTCATATTATTCCAGAATTGTGGGTCCGAAAAACTTTGAAAGGGTTTTTGCCCCTGCCTTTAATGCAGTGATATCTCAAAAGGCCAATGACTTTCCAGCAGATATGCTTTTCAAAAAGCGGAAGCGCAGAAAAGACATAATCAAGAAATTTACTTTTACTGATGGGGTCCAGACGATCACAGACTCGATTGCCTCACAACCAGGTATTAACTTACTAACAGGTAAAAAAGTGCAGGCCATACAGTTTAGCGACAACTTTTTCCGGATTGCCACCGCAGACGGTAGCAGCTATGAGTCTCTAAGTCTGGCACTGGCCACTCCAGTCTCGGCAGCAGCAGAACTATTAAAGACTTCCTATCGAGAACTATCTGCGATATTATCACAAATTAAGGTTAATACTATCGAAACGGTTGGGGTAGCAATCAGAAATGATGCAGTTTCTTTAAGTCCATTCGCCGGGATTATTGCTACAGATAACTATTTTTATTCAGCCGTATCCAGAGATACAGTCCCACATAAAAGTTATAGAGGTTTCAGTTTCCATTTTAAGGCAGGCATTCTCAGTTATGAAGCAAAGCTAAGGCGTATCAGTGAGGTTCTGGGAGTAAAGCCTGAACAATTGGAATATATGGTTACCAAAGAAAATATTGTCCCTTGTCTCAGGGTTGGTCATGATAAATTTATCACCGAGATTGATCAACTTATTGCTGGTAAAAGACTTCTATTAACTGGAAATTATTTTTCAGGTCTTGCAATTGAAGACTGTGTATCGAGGTCTCTGAAAGAGTTTTCTCGGTTGAAAAAATCCTGATCGAAATGATTTTAATCACATTTCTATATGCACATGGCATCTCTTTGTGCATATCCTCGAGCATGCCTCGCAGCCAATGCAGTTTTCAGGATTAGCAATGGACATAATTTTATTGCCCATGTCATCTCCGTATTCATCCTCTCCTTCAAAGGGCTTCTCTATAAGTTCAAGCACATCCATTCCACACACCTTATAGCATCTTCCGCAGCCAATGCATTTTTCAATGTCGATAGACTCAATAAACTTTGGTATCCATGTCTTCCCACCTCTCGTATATCCTATAATTGCCACAGCTTCCTCCTTTCTCAAAGTAAATCACAATACTCCATCACTCCATGAGAAAATTACGCAATCGCCTCTCCGTCCCTTTCTCCTGTCCTCACCCTTACTGCTGTTTCAATTGATGAGACAAATATCTTTCCATCACCATGCCTGCCTGTCTGATTGACCTTTATTAGGGATTTCACAACCTTGCTTACCACATCATCAGGCACAACTATGGTGAGCATTCTTTTTGGTACATAGAGTGCAACCTTTGGAAGCGTATGCTCAAGGGCATATGCTGAAGGTGTCGGGGTCAGCTTAACTGCTGTACAGAAACTATCCGGCATTTCAGAGTCCATCTCTGCACACATTGCACCCTTTTGTTTTCCCCTTCCATCCACACTCTGAATTGTAAGCGACGGATACCCTAAGTCCTCAAGCGCCTGCTTTGTCTCAGGGAGCTTATCCCTTCTAATAATTGCTGTAATCTCTTTCATAGACCTGCCTCTCCTGTCCTGACGGTATAAGCAGCTTCAACAGGACTGACAAATATCTTTCCATCACCTATAAAGCCTGTCCTTGCCTTGTTCTGAATTATCTTGATTACCTTTTCCACATCCTCATCATCAATAACTGTCATAATGAGTGTCTTGGGAAGCTCATCGTAATGCACAGGTCCAACCTGAAGTCCCTTTTGCTTTCCCCTTCCAAATACCGGCATTTTTGTAAGGGACGGAAAGCCTGCACCCTCTAATGCCAAAACTACCTCCTGTTCTTTTTCTGGCCTTATAAACGCCCTGATCATCTTCATCTTCTTTTCCTCCTCTTTAATTTATTATTAATATCCCCCTCACCCTAACC
>JACROP010000142.1 GCA_016214385.1 Nitrospirota bacterium | reverse complement strand
CCACATCACATAACACAGAGGGGAAATAATAAGGAGACAGTATTTTTCGATAACGAAGACAGGGTAAATTATCTTGAAGTCCTTCGCCGATACAGAAATAAATACGGAATAAAGATAATAGCATACTGTCTTATGGGGAACCATGTACATATTCTTGCAGCGCCTGAAAAGAAAACATCATTGGCCAGAGGAATAGGCGGGACAAATCTGCTTTATACGCAATACATAAACCGTAAATATAAAAGGAGCGGAAGACTGTGGCAGAACCGTTTCTTTTCAGCAATTGTGGAGGAAGAGCCTTATTTATGGGCGGTAATGAGATACATAGAGCGGAATCCGGTAAGGGCGAAGCTTGTTAAGAAGGCAGAAGAATATCCATGGTCAAGTGCAAGGGCTCATGTGTTAGGGATTAAAGACGATGTGCTTTCCGATGAGAGTTGGTTTGATGAGAAGGAAATGAAATCTTACAGAAAATTTATAAAGGAAGAGGATACAGAGATAGAGGCGTCTATCAGGAAGGCGACATCTACAGGCAGACCTCTTGGCAGGAAGGTATTTATAAAGAAACTTGAGAAAATGTTAGGACAAGACATTTTTCCTAAAAAGGGAGGACGACCCAGGTCTAAGAAATAAAAACACGGGAAGTGGAGCCTGTCTAAAAACTACCACCCTTTCCAACCTACAAATATGATAAATTAAAGGCACAAATATATTTGAGGAGGTTATCTGATGCCTTTAAGACCTTACGAACAAGACCAGATGTTTCTTCTTCCTCCGAGTCTGAATGAATGGGTTAGAAGTGATAATCCTGCGAGAGTATTTTCAGAGATAATAGACAAAATAGATACAACCGCATTCAGGGAATCAAAGGAAGAAGGCCGTCCTGCATATCATCCAGCGATGATGATAAAAGTGCTTTTATGGGGATATGCCACAGGAGTGCGTTCAAGCAGAAAGATAGAAGAAAAACTTGGGCAGGACATAGTATTTATGTGGTTGGCGGGATTAGAGAAGCCAGACTTTAGAACCCTTTGCCTGTTCCGCACAAATAACAAAGAGGCATTAGAGAAGATATTCACAGATGTAATAATAGTAGCAAAGACAATGGGGATGGCAACGATGGGTCTTGTAGCATTAGATGGAAGCAAGGTCAGAGCCAACAGCGGCATAGATACATTCAAGAAATTAGAGGACTGGAAAGAGCTGCTAAAAGAGGCAAAAGACGAAGCACAGAGGATAATAAGCGAGGCTGAAGACATAGACAAAGAAGAAGACAACATACACGGCATTTACAGACGTGGAGACGAGCTTCCTAAAGAAATAGAAAAGATTCAAGACAGGATTCGGAAAATAGAGGCGGTTATCAAAAAAGCACAAGAGTTAGGAAAAGAAGACGAATCGAGAGTAAGTCTTACAGATGTGGAAGCCAGCTTCATGCACAAGAGCAACACCTCAATTCCAGCCTTCAATGCCCAGATTGCCGTGACAGAGGAACAACTTATTGTATATGCTGATGTAACAGCAGAGCCTGTTGATGTAAACCAGACAAAGAGAGCAGTAGAAGGGATAGAGGAAACAGTTAAAGAGAAGCCAAAGATAGTAGTAGCTGACACAGGCTATGCAGGAGGAAATAATTTTAAATATTTAGAGGACAACAAAATAGACGGATACATTCCCTCTGAAGACGAAAGGCATATAGGCGGCAGGAAAAGACAGAAGGCAATGGAGCGCTTATTTGCAAAAGAAGACTTCATATATGATAAATGCGAGGACAAGTATACATGTCTACAGGGTGAAACATTAAGACCTGCTGCAAGGACTCAAATCAAAAGCAAATACAGCAAGAGAGAGATTACCACATACAGAACAGAGCGGGGGACATGCACTGCCTGCCCTCTGAGAGAGAAATGCACAACGAATCTAAAATTAGGCAGGGCTATAACAAGAGACGGATATGAAGACTACAGGGAACGAATGAGAGCAAAGATAAGTACCTCGGAAGGCAGAGCAATTTACGGGAAACGAAAATGTTTGGTAGAGCCTGTTTTTGGCCAGATAAAAACAAGAAACGGATTCGGTCAATTCCTTCTCAGGGGATTAGAGAAAGTAAGACTTGAGTGGAAGATAGTGGCAACAGCCCATAACCTGTTAAAGATAACAGCAGCTATAATGAGAAAGGAACGGATGATACCAGCCTTAGGGTAAGATTAAAAGGATGGGGGACTTTTTATGTTTCCTATGAAAAGGAATTTTGCTTGCTCAAAAATTGAAAAAGAGTTTTTAGACAAGCTCCACATCCAAATTTATTGAGTTATTGGGAAGGTATCAGAACGCCAAGGGAAATAGGAGCAAATATGAGATGTGGAGCCTATCTAAAAACTATTCCACCTATGAAGGGAGGAATACCAATGAGAAATAGTTATTTGGGAAGGGTCTTTCTGCTTTTTCCATTATTAGTCATGCTGGTCTTAAGCAGCCCCATTGTCGCCTTTGCCCAGGATGTTGAGGGGAGCAGAGACCATCCCGTAATCAAGAGGTATCCAGGCTCGATCATATCAAAGTATTCTCAGCAGGAGTTCGGGGAATACCAGTTAATACTCGGACCGTACACTGATTCAGGGAAGTTCAAGAAAACCAAGCCGCTCGAAGGGAAGATAACACTCATTGAATACAAGAATCCCCAAGGGCGCTCTGCACTGGAGATATTCCGCAACTATGAGATGGCGCTGAAGCAGGCAGGTTTCGAAGTCCTGTTCACCTGTAATAACAAGCAGGGGGAGTGCGGCAGCAACTGGATTACCCACGAACCTCTGGGCTACCTTGGAGGAGGCTATGATGGTCGTTATCTTGCTGCGAAGTTGAGGCGCCAACAGGGGGATGTATATGTGGCTTTGCACGCAGAGGATTATTATCGAAACACCTATCTCAACATAATAGAGACCAGGCAAATGGAGACGGGTCTTGTAACTGTGGACGCTACTGCGATGGCCGGGGATATTTCACGCACAGGCCATGTTGCTATCTACGGCATCTACTTCGATTTTAATAAGGCCGAGGTCAAGCCCGAATCAGAGCCTGCCCTGAAAGAGATCGCCAAGCTGCTCAAGCAGGATCCGAAGCTCAAGCTGCATGTGGTCGGCCACACGGACAGTGTGGGCGAGCTCAAGTTCAACATGGATCTTTCAAAGAGGCGGGCGGACTCAGTAATTAAGGAGTTAACGATCAAGCATGGCATAGCGGCAGCGCGCCTCCGTGCAGATGGTGTCGGCCCACTGTCCCCTGTGGCTTCGAACAAGACCGACGAGGGCCGGGCCAAGAACAGAAGGGTAGAACTGGTAGAACAGTAAAAATGAGAAAGGAGATAGCTTGAGAAAGGAGAAAAATATGAAAGCAATATCCGGGAAAAAGGTACTATGGCAAGTCGTTGTTGTAGTGGCGGCAAGTATAT
>JACROP010000141.1 GCA_016214385.1 Nitrospirota bacterium | reverse complement strand
CAGCTTAACTACATGAGAAGATTGGATTCCCGCCTTCGCGGGAATGACGGAAGCAGATTGGATTCCCGCCGGAGTTTACCCCGTACTTGATACGGGGCGGGAATGACGGACAAAAAAACAAAAAATTGGGGGAACTCCACTTATCCCAGCCCTACACTTTTTTAGTGCAGATTAGTTATAATACCATAAATGATAAGACATACGTTTTCATTTCTTGACGGTATTGGTTTAAAATTAGAGCGGCATTTCTGGCGCATGGGGATTATCTCCTGGCAGGAATTTCTGAACAGGAATTTTGTGAACGGGATAAGCCCATATAAGAAAGAGATGGCTGATATTGCATTGTCCACAACCCTTAGCGCTCTTGAGGGCAGGGATGCGCAATATTTTTCAAGACTTTTACCACAAAGAGAACAGTGGAGACTTTTTGATGTTTTTGGAAGTAATGCCCTGTGTATTGATATAGAGACAAATGGTCTTCCTGAAGATAAAGGTGGTTTTGTAACTGTTGTCGGCCTTTACGATGGTTATGATTATAGGTCCCTTGTGAAGGGCATAAACCTTACAGAGAAAAATCTGAAGAAGGAGCTCTCGAGCTACGGTATGATAATAACATTTTATGGAAGCTCCTTTGATATACCTTTTCTCAGTAGAAAGTTTAATTCCCTGATATTTGAGATGCCACATTTTGATCTGGGTTTTGCCAGTAAGAGAGCTGGCCTTAAAGGTGGCCTCAAAAGGCTTGAAGAAGAACTGGGGATAATACGGGATGAATCAGTCCAGGGCATGGATGGTTATGATGCGGTTAAGCTCTGGCATCTTTACAGGAGAAGGAGCAGAGAGGATGCCCTTGAACGTCTCCTTAAATATAACATGGAGGATACAAAGAACCTTTTAAAGATAGCAGAAATTATTTATAAAAGACTTAAAGACTCCACCGGGATAAGTAAGTTTATATCACAATCCTGATTTAGCTTTAAAGATCCTGTCATCTTAGAAAATACACAATGATCGCAGTCACTACAATCAAGATGCTTGCCCTGAAGATCCTTTTGTATATCCCGGCCATGTCAGCTTTAAAATACTCCCTCGTCAGCACGAGGCACACGTGTACAGGTGACAGGATGACACCCGCATAGCCTGATGCAAAGGCAAATGAGATGGCTCCGATGCTCTGACTGCCTTCAAGGCTTAATATTAAAGGGAAGGTGCTGCCTACAAAGCCAATTGTAAGGCCTGTAAGGAGCCCTGATATAAAGGGTACGAAGAAGAGGATGGGAAGAAGGGGGATGCCCTCTCTTGAGAAAAACCCGCTTATATTCGCGACTGCCCCTGAAGTTTCCATGACTGCCTTGAAAGTCATTACGCCGAGGATTACAGCTACTATGTCTATTGAGGACCCTTCTTTAAAAGACTGGAGAATATCTTTGAATGAATATCTTAAGGCCACAAAAAGCCCGATAACCACCACTCCTATACTGATGAATAGCTCAATGCGAAACAATATAACCATGATGAGTATTGAGACCAGCGGTAGAAAGCTTAGCATTCCTTTGCCTGTCATCTTTTTTGTCCCCTCTTTTTGAAACCCGATACCTCTAAGTCCCCAGATAATGCCTCCTGCTATGAAGCTCATTGCGAGTGGCAGGTTAGCGATGATTATATCTCTGAGCGGTAGTGCTGTTATTGCCGATGCAAGTATTATCCCTGGATAAAGCGGGAGGATAAATTCCCACGGATGTCTGAACCAATAATTTATAAATGCCTTTTTTTCAGGTTGTAGCTTAATCCCCTTTGACGCCTCCTCTACCATTGGTGCTGAGAAGATGGCACCTCCCATTGATGGTAAAAGACCTATGAGTGCAGGCATTGAGGCCATTAATGCCCTTCTGTCCAGCACAATTCCCCTGAAGGCCTCCATCATCTCCTGCATTATCCCTTTTTTCCTCACGATGTTCTCAAACACCCTTATTAAGGTTAGGGCTACTACAAGGTTGATGGTTGCTATATCAGTGGATGACCTGAAAAATGCCCTGAAGAAATCTTCAGGTCTAAGCAGATAGAAAAAGGCAAGGATTACAGAGGACAGGGCCATTACAAGACCAAGATTCCACCGCCTTTTTAAAAGGATGATGATAATAATGAATATTGCTGTTATCTTGAAGATGTCGACCATGGGGTATATAATACCAAAATATTCGCCTTCGATTCTGGAGGTGAAATACGGCGAGAAGAACCAAAAATTTAAGGGTCAAATATGAATGTCGCACTTCTTATTCTGCTAAGCGTATTGCTTTATGTACTGGCTTACCGCTTTTATGCAGGTTATATAGCAAAGGTCTTTGATGAAAGTGACAGAAATATCACTCCTGCCACTGAATTAATGGATGGTTGGGACTATGTCCCCACAAAAACCCCTGTTGTATTCAGCCATCATTTTGCTTCTATTGCAGGTGCGGGACCTGTTATCGGCCCTACTGTTGCCCTTATTTACGGCTATCTTCCTGTCTGGCTCTGGATTATCCTGGGGACAATCTTTATAGGTGCGGTTCATGATTTTTCAGCCATGTTCGCAAGCCTTCGGGAGAAGGGAAAATCCATGGCCCGGATTGGCGAAAAAAGTCTCGGGAAAACGGGCTTTCTCCTTTTTATAAGTTTTACGATTTTAATGCTTCTGCTTGTTACATCTGCATTTTTAAATCTTACAGCAGTTGCATTGACATCCCTTGTGCCAGTTGAGGCAATGGGATTGCCTGAACAAACAATAATCAAGACAAAAGTAGTAGATGATAAACTAATGGCACAGATTGGAGGGATTGCATCAACATCTGTTATTGTTATAACCTGCCTCGCTCCGATTATGGGTTTTCTGCTTTACAGGAAAGGGATAAGCATACCGGTAGCATCTTTGTTATCAATAGGTATCTGTTCTGTTTCTATCCCTGTAGGGCTGGCATATCCGGTCTCAATAGATTTTAAGATATGGATGGTTATCATATCCGTTTATACCTTAGTTGCAGCAGGTATACCTGTCTGGATGATGCTTCAGCCCAGAGACTTTATAAATTCATTTCTCCTTTACGCAGGGGTTTTCGCCCTTATTGGCGGGGGCATCATTTCAGGGCTTCAAGGAACCACTGTCACTGCCCCTGCAATGAACATTACAGAAGGGTCTGTAAGATTAGGGCCTATCTGGCCAATGCTTTTCATTACTGTTGCATGCGGGGCAATATCCGGTTTTCATTCTCTTGTGGCAGGGGGGACAACATCAAAGCAGTTGTCAAAAGAGACCGATTGCAAAAAGGTCGGCTATGGCGCCATGATCCTTGAGGGGTTATTTGCCATCGGAGTGCTTATTGCAGTGAGCTCAGGCCTTGATTACAAACAGTATTTAGAAATCCTGTTTCCATCTATTGAGGGTGCAAGGTCAAATCCGGTCCTCGGGTTCTCACTCGGTATGGGCGGGCTGCTGCAGAATACATTTGGCCTGCCTGTTTACATCGGGACAATATTCGGCATCCTGCTGCTTGAAGGATTTGTGATTACAACTCTCGATACAGCAGTAAGGCTGAACCGTTATCTCTTAGAAGAACTGTGGGGCTTTATTTTTAAAAATCCACCTGAGATATTCAAGACCTATATCTTCAATGCCTTTATATGTGTTTTATTGATGTTCCTGCTGGCCTATTACAATGCCTTTCTTGTTATATGGCCGATATTCGGCACTGCAAATCAACT
>JACROP010000140.1 GCA_016214385.1 Nitrospirota bacterium | reverse complement strand
AGGCAAGACCTTTTTTAGTTGCAGCAATTACCCGAAATGCACATTTGCTACCTGGTACAGGCCAGTTTCGAAAACATGTCCCGATTGTGGTGCGGATTTCCTGGTTGAGAAGAAAACAAAAAAAGGAGAATTCCTT
Organism: Nitrospirota bacterium; assembly: GCA_016214385.1. Taxonomy (NCBI): domain Bacteria; kingdom Pseudomonadati; phylum Nitrospirota; species Nitrospirota bacterium. The sequence goes on along the minus strand of JACROP010000140.1, from coordinate 10,042 downwards.
ATCTGTATCAAAAAGGGATGTAGTTATAAAGAGGAGGCTCTCACCGAAGCTCTTTGATAGCTGCTTTCATATCCTCTGGCATTGGAGCCTTAAATTCTAAAAGCCTCCCATCTATAGGGTGCTTAAATCTCAGGCTGTGTGCATGGAGCATCTGCCGTTCAAAGGTTATGATTTTTTTCCCGAGGTTGATAGCCCTCTTTTTCCCGTAAGTTTTATCACCGAGGACAGGATGTCCTGTAGATGAAAAATGCACCCTTATCTGATGGGTTCTTCCTGTGATAATCTTTACATCCACAAGGCAGGCAGAACCAAGGCGTTCAATAACATTAAACTCTGTGATTGCCTCTTTGCCTCTCCTTGTCCTTGTGGACATTTTTTTTCTGTCAGCCCTTGACCTTCCGATTAGTGCCCTTATTTCTCCCCTGTCATCAGGAAGACTACCGTATAAAAGGGCAATATAGTGTTTTTCAACCCCTCTTTCTCTGAACTGCCTGCTCAGACCTGCATATGCTTCATCGGTTTTTGCAACCACGATGGCGCCTGATGTATCTTTATCAAGCCTATGAACAACGCCTGGCCTTAACGGCCCTCCGCTTAATGGGAGTTTATACCGATAACTTAAGGCGTTCAAAAGAGTTCCACTCCTGTGGCCAGCCGCCGGGTATACAACCATCCCTGGTTGTTTATCGACAACTACAATGTGTTCATCTTCCCATAGTATGTCCACGGGTATGTCTTCGGGGATAAGAGATAGAGGGACTTCTTCTATCAGTTTAAGTTCGATAACATCTCCAGTTCTGACTGTGTAATTAGCTTTTTCAGGCAAAGAATTTACAAGGATAAGGCCTTTTTTGATGAGTTTCTGCACCTGAGAGCGAGACAAGCCGCTTTTTGCACTCACAAACCTGTCAAGCCTTATAGATGCATCTTCTCTCTGTACATTATAAATGGCAGGTTTTCTCATGAGGTATTTTAACAGAATTAATTGACGACTGATTGTTTTTTGTGGTTAAATATTTTTAGAACTTATTTGATTCGCTAATTTAGGGGGCTATATGGCAGAGACTAAAATCGACAAAGTACTGGATGTTAAAGGGATGGTCTGTCCAAAACCTATGATTGAGACTAAGAGCGCCTTAAAATCGCTGGAAAAAGGGCAGGTCCTTCAAGTTATTACCACTGATAGCAGCACCAAACACAGCATTCCTGGGCTATGCGAAAGAGAGGGAGCTAAGATTATCGAGATGAAGGAAGATGCGGGGAATTTTACCTTTATAATCCAGAAGCAACTTCAAAATACGTTAACCACAGAGCACACAGAGAAATAGAGACACATACGTGAATAACCAATAACCAAATTCCAAGATACAAACTTATATGAAGATAATTTTAATAATCATTGTTGTGCTTCTTCTTTTTTCAGGGTGTGCCCATGTGGTGTCGGATGAAGCGTTAAAAATGGTTGATACTGAAATAAGTTTTAAGGAGCTATTGAGGGACCCTGAAGCTTACAGAGGGAGAGTGGTTCTTCTTGGCGGAGTCATCATTCAGACAAAAAATACTAAGGAAGGAACCATTATAGTGGTTCTTCAAAAGGCCCTTGACAGATGGGGGAGGCCAATTGAAGAGGATGTATCAGCCGGTAGGTTCCTCATCCTCTATCCAGGGTATTTGGACCCCTTTATCTATTCAGACGGAAAAGAAATTACAGTGGTGGGAGAGGTATCAGGGAAGAAGACAATGCCTCTTGGAGAGATAGAATATGTCTACCCTGTTATCTCACCCAAAGAGATGTACCTGAGGAAACCATTCTACAGAGAATTATATCCATATCCGCCTTACTGGTATGACCCATACTGGTATCCTTACAGATACGGGCCTTACTGGTACTCTCCGCCTTATAGACCATATCCTCCTTATCCCTACTGGTAGAAAATCATTATGCTACATTTTTGAATTCTAATGCTTCCCTGACAACATGGAGGATATTTTCCATCTGGAAGGGTTTGCTCACGCATTTGAAAGCGCCGCTCTGAATGGCATCATCAATTACTTTATTGGAGAGATATGCGGAAACAAATATTACAGGAGGAACACTCCCCTTTTCTTTAATCTTTTTCAGTAGCTCAATGCCGGTTAAACCAGGCATCCTTAAATCAGTGACAACTATGTCGTATCTAAATTTTTCCATCATCTGTAGAGCCTCATCGCCGTTAGTTGCCGCATCCACATCGTATCCTGCAGTCTGCAGGGCTTTTCCTAATGACCATCTAATAAGTTTTTCATCGTCTACAACTAATATCTTAATCTTTCTCTCCAAAGTCAGAAGTCCTACTTCTATTTTATATGGCATGTCGTGCATAAGGCGCTACCTGAATTAGACCTTCTTAAGAATGGAATTACATCAGGGTCATGAACATTGTGACATGATGCACATTCTACCCTGCCCGCATAGAGTTTTACATCGTTAGTCAAATTCCCTCCCCAGCCCTTCTGGACATCAGGTGGTGTTTTAAACTGGGGGTCTTGAGAAGATGTCGGATAAGACATGGATATAGGGTGGTCTTTAGAAAGATTTGTGCCTATATAAGTGTTAGGGCCAGCAGTACCATTATGGCACTCTCCGCAGGCATTGGCCCCCGCTTTCATTGCAAAATGATAAGTTGCAGCGCTCTGTCCATACCAGGGGCCTGTGAGATTAGCACCAGAGCCAGGCGCATTAATAATAGAGTCAACTGCAACTGTACCGTCATGGCAGCTAAGGCAGGCCAGGGACACGCCACTTGGAGGATTTGATGGTGCAGTATCCATTGTAGCGCTGGTATATATAGTATAAGGCCCAGTTGGGGTATTTCTGTTCCACAGTGGAACAGAAATATTGGTGTTTGCTGAATGGGGGGTATGACAATAGACACAGACTTCACCATAATTATTAAGAGTTTGCTTCATTAGGGCACTGCCTTTTTCCCAGTCACTTTTGAGGTCGTGTTTTGAACCTACGATGCTTCCTCCATAAGCGAGATAGGCTATAGATAAAGAAGCAATTAAGATAGCGAATAATACCAATGTCTTAGTTTTAAGCATATAAATCCACCTCTAATAATTTTATTTATCTTTTGTGTAAGCAAGAAAAATACCATCTGTGAAGGTGGTTCTTCAATAATGATTTAATGGGGTTTTGTGCGGGTTAAGGGATGCAAAACTTAGTAGTTTTACTTATAAAGCCACTGTTTTATTGAGCCATTTCGCTCACAATGGGGTGAAATGACACAGCTTAAGGGAGAGATAGGTGAGACGAGGTTTAAACACCTTTTGCCTGCTGGTCTACGACTCGTAGAGTGGAACAAAATAAACTTCGTTATTTGAATTTGCTATGACATCTTATACAGGCTTTATCTACAGATACAGAAAGCTTTTTGACCATCTCAATATCTTTAACCACTATAGCACCTCTAAGTCTTTCCAAATCGTTCCTGAAGATATCGCACTCCTCATGAAATTCATTGCGTTTATCCTCATTTCTGTGTAGTTTAAAATTGTAAACATTTTTAGCTGCCTTCAACATGGCCTCTGTTACCGGTTTCATCTTATTAAGATTACCTTCGTCCAGGCACATCTTCGCCTCGTTCCAGCGATTCCCGATATCAGACATTGTCTTATGATGCTTCTTCATCTCAGGTGTCATCAGATGTTTATGCCCCATCTCTGAAGCTAAGGCATTCCCGATAAAAAGAAGAATGAGTAATACCACTACATATCTCATTATTGTGCCCGTTTCTTTCTAAACTCCTTTCCCCTCCATATCATGTATATGGCAGGATATATTATCAATGTAAGGACAGTGGAAGTGATAACACCACCGACCATTGGCGCTGCAATCCTTTTCATCACATCAGCACCTGTACCATGGCTGAACATTATGGGTATAAGACCTGCAAGTATAACGCTCACCGTCATTATTTTTGGCCTCAGCCTTTTAACTGCACCGTACATCACAGCATCCCGCAGGTCATCAATACTATTTAACCGTCCTTCATTTTTCCACTGGTTATAAGCAAGGTCCAGATATAGAAGCATCACCACCCCTGTTTCTGCGGCTAATCCTGCGAGAGCGATTATACCGACCCATACGGCTATACTCATATTGTAGTTGAGAAGATAGAGAAGCCAGAATGAACCTGCAAGGGAGAAAGGAAGAGCAGAAAGGACTATCATTGTTTCTGTAACAGATTTTGTATTGAAATAGATAAGGACAAAGATTATGAGTACAGTGAGGGGTATAACGAGTTTCAGTCTTTCCTGCGTCTTAACAAGGTATTCATACTCGCCGCTCCACTCAAGGCGATAACCTTCCGGGATCTTTAATGAGGCGACTTTCTTTTTTGCCTCATTTACATAACCACCTACATCTCTCCCTGAAAAGTCTATGTAAACATAAGCTGTTAGAAGCCCTTCCTCGCTCTTTATAACTGTCGGCCCTCTGACAATCTTTATATCTGCCAGCTCACCGAGAGGGACTTGAAGGATTCTCATAGATGCAGGTTGTGTAGTTGTCATGCCTGACTGCTGACTGCCGACTGCTGACTGTTGACTATTCATTACAGGCACAAGCACCCTCTTTAGTCGTTCGATATTGTCCCGCAACTCCCTCGAATATCTGACATTTACCGGGTATCTTTCCCTTCCTTCAACTGTAGTGGTGATGTTCATTCCGCCAATAGCAGACTGTATTACTTCCTGGACGTCATCAACAGTCAGACCATACCGTGCTGCCTCATCACGCTTTACCGTAAAGTCTAAAAAATAACCTGTGGTTACCCTCTCTGCATAGACGCTCCTCGTACCTTGAATATCCCTGGTGAGGTTTTCTATCTCCAGTCCCAATCTCTCTATTTCATCGAGATTTGGACCCAGAACTTTAATCCCAACAGGTGTTCTTATCCCTGTGGAAAGCATATCAAGGCGGGCCTTTATAGGCATGGTAAAAGAATTTGCAACTCCAGGTATAGTTAGTATGTCATTCATCTCATTCTTAAGCCTCTCCACTGTCATGCCTTTTCTCCATTCAGATTCGGGTTTCAGATTTATAACAGTCTCAAACATTTCAAGTGGTGCAGGGTCGGTAGCTGTCTCAGCACGGCCTGCCTTTCCAAAGACCTGTGCCACTTCCGGGATCTTCATTAACAACTTGTCCTGTAACTGGAGTAGTTTTGTGACCTCGGATATAGATGCTCCTGGTACGGTTACAGGCATATAAAATAGTGTCCCCTCATATAAAGGAGGCATGAACTCTGAGCCGAGCTTCAGGAAGGGGTAGATGGTCAATACCAAAACGATTAATGCGAGTATTATAACTGCCTTTTTAAACCTCAAAGCAACCTTTGCTATTGGCTCATAGAGTTTGTGAAGTATGATGCCGAGAGGATTTTTTCCCTCAGGCTTTATTTTCCCGCGGATCAACAGGGTCATTAGCACAGGTGTCAGGGTTATGGCAAGGAATGACGAAAAGAGCATGGCAAAGGTCTTTGTATATGCTAATGGCTTAAAGAGCCTTCCAGCCTGAGCCTGAAGGGTGAATACCGGAAGGAACCCCACAGTAATCACGAGGAGGGAAAAGAAAAGGGCCGGGCCAACCTCTTTTGCTGCTTCAACGATTACATCCACCCTGCTGCCCTGTCTTCCACGGGACTCCCATTCTTCCAGTTTCTTGTGGGCGTTTTCAACCATTATGATTGAGGCATCTACCATCGCTCCAATGGCAATGGCAATACCACTAAGACTCATGATATTTGAAGTAACATTCAGATAATACATAAATATGAAGGAGATAATAATAGCGATAGGCAATGTAAGAATAACTACAAGTGCACTCGGCAGGTGAAATAAAAATACGGCACAAACTACACTCACTGCTATTGATAGCTTGATAATCTCTTCCTTCAGGGTATCAATGGAGCGGTGTATCAGGTCAGACCTGTCATAAGTAGTGATAATCTTAGTGCCCTCAGGAAGGCTTGGCTCGATATCCCTTTTAATCTTCTCCTTAACCCTCTCTATGACATTAAGGACATTCTCGCCAAATCGAACAACTACAATGCCACCTGCCACCTCACCTTTCCCATCAAGCTCAGCAAGCCCCCTTCTTATCTCGGGTCCAAGTTGTATGCGTGCTATGTCTTTCAAAAAGATGGGTGTTCCAATCCCGTTGGTGCCCACAGGGACATTTTCCAGATCCTTGAGGGTTTTAATATAACCCCTTCCTCTAAGCATATATTCAATACCTGAAAATTCCAGAACCCGTCCTTCCACATCCCTGTTGCTTTTCCTTACAGCCTCCATTACCTTCATTATGGGAATGTTGTATGCCAGAAGTTTATTTGGGTCTACGGTTATCTGATACTGTTTGACAAATCCACCGATGCTTGCAACCTGGGAAACTCCCGGGACACTTTCAAGGGCAAGCTTTATATTCCAATCCTGTATAGACCGAAGCTCTGCAAGGTTATGCTTACCTGTCTCATCTACCACAGCATAAGAGAACCCCCAGCCAACGCTCGTTGCATCAGGCCCTAACACAGGGTTGACATCAGCAGGAAGTTTTCCTTTAACTGCCTGAAGATATTCCAGCACCCTGCTTCTTGCCCAGTAGATATCAGTCCCCTCTTCAAAGATGACATAGATAAATGAACTCCCTAAAAAAGAAAAGCCGCGCACAACCTGCACCTTTGGCGCAGCAAGAAGGGTCGATGTTATTGGATACGTTATCTGATCTTCAACGAGGTCAGGGCTTCTTCCAGGCCACTCAGTGTAGATTATTACCTGTGTATCACTTAAATCAGGTATTGCGTCGAGGGGGGTCTTTTTTAATGCCCAGTATCCCCATGCAACCAGGAAGAATACAAACAAAAAGACAATGAATTTATTACGAGCGCTATATTCTATTATCTTTGCAATCATATCAATCAGGATTATAAATACAGGATATGGCTCTTGAGCGGTTTTTTTGCCCCGATATTTTATCGGGGCAAAGCCTCGGAGCGCAGCGAGAATGAGCGAAAGAGTTATATCCTGTATTTATGACCAGTATCAATGTTTATGCCCTTCAAGCGGCTTTATCCCTTTTAACTGCGCCTCCGAGTCAATCAGGAAGTTGCCTGATGATGCAATCTTTTCTCCGGCCTTGAGCCCTTTCAGAACTTCTACCATTCCATCAACTCTGAGACCCAAACTAACCTCCCTCGGTTCAAAATAACCCTCTCCTTTATCTACATAGACTATCTGTCTCGTCCCCGTATCTATTACTGCATCTTCAGGAATAGCAAGACGTTTACCTATATTGATCTTAACTTCGACATTGGTAAACATCTGGGGCTTAAGTTGTCCACCTATGTTCGGGATTGTGAACCTCACCTTTGCTGTCCTTGTATCACCTGAAAGGGTGGGATAGACATAATCAATCCTTGATGAAAATTCTTTGCCGGGGAAATAGCTCAGACTGATTCTTGCTGTCTGACCTGTCTTTATCAGTGGTAATTCGTATTCGTAAATATCAGAGATAACCCAGATTGTTGCTAAATCAGCAATATCAAAGAGCTTCTCTCCAGGCATTACACGCATTCCCTGTAGTGCCATTTTTTGCACTACATAGCCATCCACTGGACTATAAAGGGTAAGCGTCCGTATAGGCTTACCTGTTTCTTCAATTATTTTAACCTGTGCATCTGTTATGTCCCAGAGTCTCAACCTTTGTTTTGCTGCCTCGATTATTGTTTCAGCATCCCGAGAGAGCATATCTTTAACATCCAGTGACGAGTGACGAGTGACGAGTGACGAGTTATTATATTTACTTGTCTCTTGTCTCTCGTCTCTTGTCTCTTTGATCTTGCTCTGTTTCGCCCACCTTAATAGATTTATAAATTCCTGCTGTGTTGCGAAAAGCTCAGGGCTATAAATCTCTGCAAGAGGTTCTCCCCTTTTTAGATACTTACCTGTATAGTCAACATAGAGCTTTTCGATCCAGCCTTCAAACTTGGTATTGACAGTGGCAAGTTTCCTTTCATCGTATTCGATGCGTCCTACAGTCCTGATAATTTTCTGAAGAGGTTTTACTGAGACTTCTGTGGTTTTAACTCCTATCAGTTGTTGTAATTCTGTAGGAATTTCAACAGTGGGAGCTTCTTCCTCAGACTCTTTCTGTTCTTCCTTTGATACCTGTGGCTTAGCCTGAGATGCTTCACCACTATGTCCAGGATGCCCGGGTGCAGGCTGTTGAGCCATCGCTGATTGTGGAGCCTTACTTTGAAAAATACCCTTTAGAAAGATTGCCTTTGAAAAATGAAATAAAAGCCCAATTATTAAAATTAAACCAGCAATAATTATTAGATTTCTCTTTTTCATTTCCCCTCCTGACTCCCGACTCCTGACTCCCGACTTTTGACTCCTGTTATTGCTTCAAGCTTCGCTATCGCTTTTTCCCTCTCCACAACCTGTCTCCAATATAGAAGCTCAAAATCAAGGAGAGATTTTAGCCTGTTTATAACAGTTATAGCTTCAACCTTCCCTGTTACATAACCAGCAAGGGCTAATTCAAAATCCTGGTATGTCTTTGGTATAAGACCGTTCTTGTATAATTCCATTAGCCTCTCTGATGTCTTAAGCATGGAGTAATTATCCCTGATGCTCGATGAAAGCATAAACCTGGCCGCCTCAAGTTCATGGGCTGCCTCTGACCTGAATGATTTTGCTTCATTCACAGCCTGTCGCTGTTTTGTCCCCTCTGCCATTTTCACCTTTGCCTCTGCCGCTGCGATCATCCTCTCCCTGACCTTTATTTCAGGGGAATTTTCATAAGCCACCCTGATAAGCTCATCCATGTCGTATGTGTATGCTGTAGAAGTTGGCTCGCCAGGTCTGCCGAGAGGAGAGTTGACATCCCTGCTGAGTGTGGTATTGAGCATTGCCTCCAGTGATTGTATCTTCTGCCTTAACATCTCCTCTTTCTCAATGAGCATATACTTTTCTGTTTGAGCCATCAATACCTCCTGTTGAGGACCCATTCCTGACGAATATCGGGCAATAGCTGCATCCTCTATCCTTGAAAAAAGAGTGTTCTTATCTCCAACGAGGTCTATATCTTTGTAAGTAAGGAATAGTTCATAATAAAGCTCTTTAACCCTCGCTATGGTTTTTAATCTTATAGCGCTATACGATGCATTCAGACTTTCTGAATCCTTTGTAGCCATCTCGCCTTTTAAGGAGAGTTTCCCGGGGAATGGAAACATCTGGGATGCAGAGAGCATCCACTGCGCTCCCTCCATCTCTCCATATGTGTATCTCTTCCATCCCTCATTCTGGTAACCCACCATGAACATAGGGTCAGGAAGACTCTTTGCCTGAGGAATCCTGTAGGTCGATGTCTTCCATTTTGACTCAGCCATCAAGATCTCATGATTGTTTTTTAATGCCTCATCAATTAACTCCTGGAGCTTTAGGTCCTCAGCAAAGGCATTGGCAGTGAACAGTGAAAAGTGAACAGTGAATAGTAAGAAAAGGGTCAAGGGGCAAATAGCAAGGGGCAAGAGACTTTTGACCCATGACCCATGACCCATGACCCTATTTTTTCTACCTTGCGTCAACATTAAACTTCATCGTTGTAGTCTTGCCAGCCCTTGTAATCTTTACCGCTATACCCCAGGAGCCTGACATCGGAAGATTCATCTTTGCCTTATATTCATTCCCCTTTAATTCAGCATCAGTCTTGTATTTCATTGGCGGCATTCCGGGCATAGCTGGCATGGAGTATTCAACCTTTACTTTTGCGTTAGTAATGTATTTACCTGATGCATCCTTGATTTCAATAGTGATGTTATTGTCACCGACAACAGGCGGGTTCTTATCAATCTTCACCGTGACATCATACTCGCCTGCCTTTTTCTTTACCTCATAATCCTTTGCATAAGCGATGCCTCCAATTAAAAGCAGGACTAAAGTAAATACAACCAACCTTTTCATAACTTACCTCCTTTTTCCTTTATAATCTTGG
>JACROP010000139.1 GCA_016214385.1 Nitrospirota bacterium | reverse complement strand
TTGAATTGTTCTGCAAATCTTGAGGCTATCTTTTTTATGTCTCCCTTAATCACATAATCTCTATCTTTTGAAGGGATGTCTCTGAATAAATCTCTTATGTATCCTCCAACAAGAAATACAGTGTCCTTGGACGAGAAAACCCATTTATTAACAGGGTCTGAGAGGATAAGTTCTGCGAGTTTAGCCAGAGAATCGCTTTGCAATCTAATAGGTTGCATTCACCATTTTTACCTTATACATTAAGAAAACCACTGAGGCACAGAGACACAGAGTTTTTAAAACCTATTTTATTCTTTATCATTTCTCAGTGTCTCCGTGTCTCTGTGGTTAATTGTATTTTTGGGTTAAGTGCGCAATTCCGCCCTTACAACTTTCTTTAAGCTTTCTAAAATATTTAAATGCAATGAGTCGACTTCGTCATCCGTCAGGGTTCTGTCTTTAGCCCTGTATCGTATGGAAAAGGCAAGGCTTTTTCCCCCTTCTGGAATTGGTTTTCCGGTATATATATCGAATAAACTCACGGATTCAATTATCTCTGAGGGAAATGTTTTTATAGCCATCTCTACGTCATTTGCTGTTATATCTTCTGGGACTATAATAGCCATATCTCTTTCAACGTAAGGATACTTTGGAATACTCTGATAGGTGATCTTTGTTTGTGTGAGGGAAAGGAGTTTATCCAGATTTAGTTCAAACAGAGAAATATCGCCTCTTATATCGAGGGCATCTGCAATATCCGGGTGAAGGCTTCCTAAGAATCCAACCGCTTCACCTTCGATCTTAATCATGCATGACTTACCAGGATGCAGATAGGGCTCTTTTCCGCCTACGGCGGATCCGCCGTAGGCGGAATAACCTCCCCTACCCTCAGGGATGAGTGATGGAGCATTGGAGTATTGGAGTATTGGGATGAAGGAATAGTTTATTTTAAGATCAATAAACAGGGCCTCCAGGGCTCCTTTGAGATCATAAAGGCCATCATGTTTGCTCAGATAAAGGGATGGCCCTCTATCTTTAAGGCAGACCGCACTTAAAAGAGTTGTCTCTTCAGGCAGGACATCTTTTTTTATGGGGGAGAAGACCTTTGAAACTTCAAAGAGCTTAAGGGATTTTATGCCCCGGCTTGTGTTCCATTGCAGATTTGACAGGAGAGATGGAACGAGGGTTGTCCTCAGGGCTTCCTCCTCTTTGCGTAGAGGATTTCTTAACCTGAGAAAATTTCTTCTATGATCGTGGGGCGAAAGTCTCAATATATCAAGACTTGCAGGATTCATGAAACTATAGTTGATTGCCTCAGAATACCCTGATTTTCCAAGAGACTCTTTAACTCTCTTTATCAGCTTCCTTCGTTGGCTCTCGCCTCCTGGTATCATTGCTGTCTGAGGTAAAGCAGCTAAAATTTTATCATAACCATAAATCCTTGCCACCTCTTCTATGAGGTCTACTTCTCTACATAAATCTCTCCTGTACGTAGGTGGGGTTACTATAAATCCGTTATCTTTTGACTTTACCTTCATTCCCAAGGCACTCAGGATAGTTTTGATTTTCTCACCATTTATTTTAATCCCCAAAGTCCTTTGAACTGCCTCTGTCCTTATAGAGATTTCTAACCGAATAAAAGGTTTAGGATATTCATCTACCCTTACTGATCCCGAAGTTTCGGGACCACCTGTGACTTCAGCAATAAGTTGGGCTGCCCTGTCCAGTGCCAGTATTAGGCCTTCGATATCAGTTCCCCTTTCAAATCTGTATGAGGCCTCTGTTTTAAGATTTAATTCCCTGGAAGTTCTTCTTATCGAGATAGGGTCAAAATAAGCGCTTTCAAGCAATACATTTTTTGTAGATAAAGAAACTGCAGTGTTTAATCCTCCCATAACACCTGCTATGGCAATCGGTTGTAAGGAATCCCAGATTAAAAGCATTGGAGGACTTATTGACCTATCTATTGCATCGAGGGTAGTAAATTTATCAATTTTCCCTGCACGCGCAATCCTGATTGTGTCACCTGATAATTTTTCCATATCAAAGGCGTGGAGGGGATGTCCCATTTCCAGAAGCACATAATTTGTTATGTCTACAATATTATTAACAGGCCGTATACCATGAGCCAGCAGGCGTTCTGTAATCCAGGAAGGCGACAGCCCTACTTTAACGTCTCTGATTACCCTCGCCGAATATCTCAGGCAAAGGTCTGCATCAATTATTTTTATGGCCGGACATTTCTTTTCTGTTTCTTTTAATGTAATGGTCTTATGTCTTAAGGGAGTTTCTAATATAGCTGAAAGCTCTCTGGCAATACCTATAATGCTCAGGCAATCAGGCCTGTTGGGTGTAACATTAATGTCAAACATTGTATCGCCTTTGTACTCTTCCATGCCTTCCACTTCTAAACCTGACATGGTAAACACACTGGCGAGTTCTCCGGGGCCGAGGGAAAAATCCACAAACTCCTTGAGCCACTTTAATGATACCTTCATCTAAATCTCCTAAGTTATTTAAACACAGACGATCACAGATAAAAAAGCACAGATGACCGCAGATATCTCTGTGTTTTCCATCAGAACTGCTCCAGAAATCTTATGTCATTTTCAAAAAATAGCCTGATGTCATCAATGCCGAACTTGAGCATTGTTATGCGTTCCACACCCATACCAAAAGCAAATCCTGTATATTCTCCGCTGTATCCAACTGCCTCAAAGACCCTGGGGTTAATCATGCCTGCACCGAGGATTTCAAGCCACCCTGCCCCCTTACAGACCTTACATCCACTCCCTTTGCATATAACGCAACCAATATCCACCTCTGCACTGGGCTCTGTAAATGGGAAAAAACTTGGCCTGAATCTTACTGGAGTTTCTGGTCCGAACATGGCGTGAATAAAGAGTTCCAATACGCCTTTAAGGTCGCTCATTGTAATATGGCTGTCCACCATAAAACCTTCAACTTGATGAAACATCGGAGTATGAGTGATGTCTGCGTCACACCTGTAAACCTTGCCCGGGGCAATAACTTTAAGAGGGGGTTTATGCTTTTCCATAACCCTTATCTGAACAGGTGAGGTGTGAGTTCGCAGCAGAATATCGTCGGTGATATAAAAGGTATCCTGCATGTCTCTGGCTGGATGGTCTTTCGGGATATTCAGGGCCTCAAAATTATAATAATCGAGCTCTACTTCAGGCCCTTCCTCGACTTTAAACCCGAGGGATACAAAAATATCTACAATCTCATCAAGGACAGTGGCTATAGGATGCTGTCTCCCTGAAGGCACAAAACAGCCCGGGATGGTTACATCAATTTTCTGGGCCTTGAGGATATCTTCTCTGCTTAAGGCCTTGACAACGGCTTCCTGATTGGTTAAAGCCGCTTCCAGATATTCTTTTACCTCGTTCAGGACACTACCAACTTCAGGCCTGAGCTCCCTGGGAAGGTTGCCGAGGGATTTTAATTTCTCGGTAAGAAGCCCTTTTTTCCCCAGGTATTTTACCCTGAGCGCATAAAGGGCTTTAAGGTCTTTTGCTTCTTTTAGCTCTTGCTCAGCAAGGGTTTTTATGGAAAGGATTTCTTCTTTCACCATGCCCCGATTCAGGCCCTGGTGTTATTCGCCAGCCGCAAGGCCCTTTTTCGCCTTCTCGGTAAGTTCACCAAAGGCCTTAGGGTCCCTGATGGCCATGTCGGCAAGAACCTTTCTGTTCAGGTTGATATTTGCCTTTGAAAGGCCTGAAATAAACTGGCTGTATGTAAGGCCAAAAGAACGCACTGCAGCATTAATCCTTGTTATCCACAGAGACCTGAATTCTCTCTTTCTCACACGCCTGTCCCTATAAGCATATCTCAGGGCCCGGTCAACCGCTTCAGTAGCAATTCTGTAAAGACGGCTCTTAGCGCCATAATAGCCCTTTGCCATCTGAAGAATTTTCTTTCTTCTTCTGCGGGTCTTGAATCCACCTTTAGCTCTCGGCATCTATTCCTCCTTAAACCTTAAATAGGAAATTGGAAATGGGAAATGAGAACTTAAAAACTTCTCATTTTTTATTTCTCACTTACTCTACGCGTATGGTAAAAGTTTTTTAATATTATCAGAATCGGCCTTATTAATCAAATCTGCCTTGCGAAGCTGCTTTGTCCTTTTGGACGACTTACCTGTAAGCAGATGGCTTTTATACGCCTTTCTCTTTTTAATCTTACCTGTCCCTGTTATTTTGAATCTTTTTGCTGCACCTCTATGGGTTTTGAGTTTTGGCATTGAAACCTCCTAATTTTCTCCGCCACAGGCGGATCGGACTGAGTCCGATAAACTGACCTTCCCCTCTGCCCTACGGGTCGTAGACGAGTCATCGACTAACCTGCTTGCTACCTTGTTATTTCGGCGCAATAACCATAACAATATGGTTGCCTTCTAATTTAGGCGGCATCTCGATATTGGCCTTACCTGACAATTCCTGTGAAATTCTGTCAAAGATTTTTTTACCGAGCGCAGAATGTATTATCTCTCTACCTCTGAAAATCATTGTCACTTTAGTCTTATTGCCATCCTCAAGAAATCTCTTTATATGGTTAATCTTTAAAATAAGGTCGTGCTCATTGATCTGAGGCCTTATTTTTATCTCCTTTACATTAATGGTTTTATGTTTTGTAGACTGTTTTTTGTTCATCTGGTAGCGATACTTCCCGTAATCCAGTATCTTGCAAACAGGTGGCGTTGCAAGAGGGGCAACCTCTACCAGATCGAGATCATGTTCTTCTGCAATCTTAATCGCCTCTCTTACAGGCATTATCCCCAGTTGGCTACCGTCAGGACCTACAACTCTAACCTCTTTTGCTCTTATTTCTTCGTTTACCCTCGCCGCTTTACCGATTGGCTTTCACCTCCTATTTATAAAATGAAAATCGCTTCGCGATTTGATTTCCTCGCTGATAATAGCCTTTATTTTTTCTACAGGCATCTCGCCTAAATTCTCCCCGCCCCTTTTTCTAACATTCACGGTGTTATTTTCTACTTCTTTATCGCCAATTATCAAGATGTATGGTATTTTTAAAAGGGCAGTTTCCCTTATCTTATAACCAATCTTCTCATTTTCGGCGTTTATGTCAACCCTTATCCCATCTTTAGTGAACAATTCCTTTACTTCATGAGCATACGGTGAATGGCGCTCTGCAATTGTAAGTATAGACACCTGTACTGGCGAAAGCCATGTGGGAAATGCTCCAGCATAATGTTCAATAAGTATACCAAAAAATCTTTCCAACGACCCCATGAGTGCCCTGTGAATCATGATGGGTCTGTGTTCCTTACTGTCAGCGCCCCTGTAAACAACATCGAATTTCTCTGGTATATTAAAATCAACCTGAATTGTGCTGCACTGCCATGGACGGCCGAGGCAGTCTTTTACTTTAATATCAATTTTTGGCCCGTAGAAAACGCCCCCTTCAGGGTCAATACTGTAAGCAAGCCCTTTATTTTCAAGGGCGCTTTTCAGTGCCGCTGTTGCCCTATCCCAGCTATTATGGGTGCCCACAAATTTTCCTGGTCTTGTTGACAGATAAATATCATAGTCTTTAAATCCAAATGTCCTCAAAATAAATAAAGTGAAATCCAGGACATTAAGTATTTCGTCTTCGATCTGGTCTTCACGGCAGAAGATATGGGCATCGTCCTGCGTAAACCCGCGTACTCTTAACAGCCCATGCAGGACACCTGAGCGCTCATATCTGTAAACCGTGCCCAGCTCAGCATATTTTATCGGAAATTCTTTATAGCTGTGGAGATGAGTTTTATAAACAGCTATATGAAAAGGGCAGTTCATGGGTTTTATCTCATACTCAAGGTTTTCAATCTCCATGGGTGAATACATATTTTCTCTATAAAAATCCCAATGGCCGCTTTTCTTCCACAGGTCAAGGCGCGCTATATGAGGAGTAAATAAGAGTTTATAACCAGCCCTATAGTGCTCCTCTCTCCAAAAATCTTCTATGGTATTTCTGATGGCTGCGCCCCCGGGATGCCATAAAACAAGGCCTGGCCCGATTTCATCATTAATGCTGAAGAGGTCTAAATCTTTGCCTAAACGTCTGTGGTCCCTTCTTTTTACCTCTTCGAGAAAAGAAAGATATGTATTTAAGTCATCCTCGCTGGAGAAAGATGTGCCGTAGATTCGCTGTAACATCTTGTTGTGTTCATCGCCCCGCCAGTAAGCACCTGCAACAGATAAGAGCTTAAATGCTCTAACTCCTCCTGTTGATGGAATATGAGGCCCGCGGCAGAGGTCTACAAAGCCCCCTTCTTCGTATACAGAGACCATATCATCCTCTATTTCCTCGAGGAGCTCTACTTTGTAAGTCTCCCCGAGTTTTTTAAAAAGCTCTATAGCTTCTTTTCTTGGCATCTCTTTTCTGACAAATGGCCTGTCTGCTTTTATAATCTCCCTCATTTTATCTTCTATAAGTAAAAGATCTTCGTCGGTAAAAGTCCCATTGTAGTCAAAATCGTAATAAAAACCATCAGAAGTTGCTGGACCGATGGCAAGTTTTACCTGTGGATAAAGTTCCTTGACTGCATGAGCCATGATATGAGATGTGCTGTGGCGGTATATTTCTCGAACTTCCTTCTCCTTGTCTTCCAATGTCCCTATAATCCTCAATCCTCCACTTTTAAAAAGTTATGAGTTAAGAGCTGAGAGTTAAGAGTTAAGGATTTTAGTTTTTTATTTTTCACTGTCAACTTTTAACTTTCAACTCAGAAATTTGCTCCTCAAATTTCTGTATGGTAGGCACGGGCGGTCTCGAACCGCCGACCTCTTCCGTGTCAAGGAAGCGCTCTCCCCCTGAGCTACGCGCCTTTTGAGCCAGTAGCACTAAAAATATTAAAAAATAAGGGGTTTTTTGTCAAGGGGGTAGACACTATCTCCTGATCCCAACCTTCGATCATCTTTAACAAAGTGACGATTACATTCACAAACGCGCAGTGCAGGCTTTATTTGCCAATAATGTTCGTTAAGATAAATTTGCAAGAGATTTTTCGCTACTATTTCTCGAGTGGGCTCCTGACACCAAGGACATTTCTTGTTGCCACATGGGTATTTACCCCGTTAGAAAGGACCGCAGCCATTTCTTATAGAAATTGCGCTGAATAGAAGGAACGGTTCGCTTTTCCATGAGTGCAATAAAGCGCAATGTCTCAGGCGGTATAGTTAGCATAGGGCATTTACCGAACTGTGTGTATTCCTTCCGTTTGTGGTATTAACCGACAAGTGAGTATAATTAAATTAATGGGTTATGTCAATTTTATTTTACAAAAAAGCATATTTCTGCTACACTCGTTTTGTCGCTTAATAACATTGTTGGGCATCTCAACCGAGCATGACGATATGAAGTCCTTTTGGATGTGGATTGGGGGTGCGGTAACTCGGGCTGCTGGAACCGGATTAGTGGTCGGCGTATTTATTGTCATCTATGGAGCAACGCCGGGGCAGGCGGCGGCTGATCTCATTGGTGTTTTGCCACCTTGGGTTACCGACCCATGGTTTAAGTTCACCTTGGTCATAATTGGCCTTGCCCTAATCGGTGCCTCTCTGCATTTCAACGTCTGGTCGCTACGTCAAAGAGCCATTGACGACTTAGCGGAGGATCTGTCGTGGGCTATTCATAACCTCCTTAATAGGGCTGTTTCGAACGAAACAGAAGTGACGCGTTGGGAGACCGAATATAGGACTTGGTGCGACAATATAAGCAAAAAGTTGGAGCGCCGGGCCTTCTTTAC
>JACROP010000138.1 GCA_016214385.1 Nitrospirota bacterium | reverse complement strand
CTGGTTCGGTAAGAATGAAATTAAAACCAGGCAAAGATACATGGATAAAAATGGAATATACGATAATAGAAAAATAATAAAAAGCGAATAGGGGGAATAGGGGGTCTGCCCTTAACAGTCTGTTGAAAAACTATGGGAAAGAAAGAGGAGAAGGGTCGCCTCTACTCTTGGCCAAATAATTATCTATATATCCCATAATCGATATACGAAAATATATTATCTTTTTCTTCTATTTCCCTCAGATAGGATTCATCGATTGAGTTGCCTTTTATACCTGAGTAGAGCCTGTTGAATCTTTCTATATGGATGTATGTTCTGTTGACCGCATAGTCTCTTGCAGTCCCTGTTTTCATTATAAATGCCCAGTCGCTTGATTGGGCGAGGAGGATTTCCCTTGCTGCCTGATTGAGCGCTCTTCTCCTGAGCCCTGAAGAATCGGGGTTTTCCCTCGCAAGTTCAGCCATTCTCTGTGCTGTTTTGTGAAGGTGCGGGTAAATCCAGTCATTTGCGCCATTCAGCCATACCTCTGAATAGCCTTTCCAGCCCCAGCTTGATTGGTTAGGGGTAATTACCTGCAACCCTGGATGGCGCTCTAAATACTCAGAAGGTGTGATAAGTTTTATTGTCTTCTGGTCATAGACGAACTTTCTTACGAGGAAATTAATCCAGTCGGGCCCTTCAAACCACCAGTGCCCGAAGAGCTCTGCATCATATGGGGCAACGACTACAGGTTTTATACCGAGGACTGCCGCAAAATGTTCTATCTGTTTTTCCCTGTTGAACATAAAATTTCCTGCATGTTCCGCAGCCTTTTCCATTGCCCGCTGTCTGTTATAGGGTTTCTTGTGAGGGGTTTTCCCTGTTATCCTGTAATATTTAATCCCTGTGTTAATCCTTATCCCGTCTGGATGTATGTAGGGTTTTACGTAATCAAATGGGAGGTCAAAACCTATGTCCCTGTAGAATTCCCTGTAGTTGTAATCCCCTGGATAGCCGTCTACCGAGCTCCAGACCTGTCTGGATGACTCCATGTCCCTTCCAAAAGCAGCAATGCCAGATGGACAGTAAACAGGTGCATAAGTGCCGTATCTGGGTCTTGGATTGCCAAAGAGAAGGCCATGGGTTTCAAGAAAAAAATACCGCAAACCCGCCTCTTTCAATATTTCATCCAGGCCGGGGTAATAGCCGCACTCGGGGAGCCATATCCCATTTGGTGGCCTGCCGAAATTCCTCCTGTAGCAATCTACAGCAAGTTTGACCTGAGTCCTTACAGCTTCAGGAGTTACAAAGAGATTAGGTAAAAAGCCATGGGTTGCCGCAGATGTTATAATCTCAAGCTTGCCTGTATCCTGTATTCTCCTGAAGGCTCCAACAAGGTTACGTCTGTATTTTTCCTCGTAGAAATACTGTGCTTTTTCAAAGTATTCTCTGTACATGATGGCAAGTGGGCCGAAAACAGGGTCATCCTTCAGGCGCTCAACCTCTTTGTGACTGAGCTCAACGAGCTTTTTTAAATGCCTGGAATAACGGCCTCTTAAAAGCTCATCGTTAAACATCTCAATCAGAGGAGGGCTCAGGGATATGGTTATCCTGAAATCTACCCCATCATTGAGGAGGTTTTCCATGGTCTCCAGGACAGGAAGATAGGTCTCTGTTACAGCTTCATAAAGCCAGTCCTCCTCAAGGAAATAGTCATGCTCTGGATGCCTCACATATGGGAGATGAGCATGAAGTACAAGACAGAAATAGCCCTTTTCCATGCTCAGCCTTTAAAAGATGAGATGAAGTGCTTTTCAGAAATCGCCTTAAACTCTTCAGAACCGAGACCATAAGTGACCTTATAAAGTTCTTTTGTCATCCATAATTCTTCCTCAGTGGCAGGAGCCAATTCATCTCTCGGTGTAAGGACTCTGTTTGAGCGTATGATGGGGAGGAATCTACCGTCTGAGGCCAGAAGCCCTATCTCGGCAATATACTCCATGTTTGGCTGGTCTACATTTATGTACCAATTGCCAATCCTTTCATAGATTCCGATGTCAAAAAACCTGTTTGGCCTGACAATGTCTGTGCCTGTAATATCATAAACCCTCAAATCAAGATTGGCCCCCGGTAATCTTTTATTAAAATCTTTCAGAGTGTCGTCTCTTACTTCCCAATAAGTAAAGAGCCACCTGGGGTCCCTCGGGAGCAGGGCCATTCTGTTCTCTCCGTATTCTCTTGGTAATTCTCCCTCAGGTTGTGGAATAAAGCCGGTACGACTCGGTTCTGAGATACAAGGCTCAGGAGGTGTTGGTGGTGCTTTCTCCTGGATTGACGTAATCCCTTTTTCTGGCAATCCTTTTACTTTCTTTACGGCTCTTATTTTCTCCCTGGTCGCTTTTTTTACAGGTTTTTTTGCTACAATTTTTTTAGCAGGCTTTTTCTTCCCGACCACCTTCTTAGCTACTACTCTTTTAGCTGGCTTCTTTTTCTTTTCGGCAACCTTTAGCTTACCTTTTACTGCTTTCTGGCCAGCTTTTATCAGGGCATTTATAATGTCATCTTTTTTCCATTCCCTTTTGGCAGTAATCCCTGCCTTTTTAAGCATTTGCCTGAGGTCCTGAATTGTCTTCTCAGAGAGCAGTTTTTTATTGAATGATTTCACCTTTTTCATGCCAACCTCCATGTTTTTTTCAGCCACGTCTGTCGGTACGACAGTCACGGCGGCTGATTCGTGTGGCGAAAAGATTTTTATTTAAGGAATACACAAAGAATATAGCTCCTTTGTTGTGTTTGTCAAGTTTATTGACGAAGTTCCTTGCCTCCTTTATTATGAAGGTTCTATAATTCAATTCATAAATGGGCTTTAAAAAGCAAAACAATGCCATAAAGTTTACGCCTGATGTAACTGCACGAAAGGGGATTAGGGATTTGGGATTAGGGGTTAGTGAACAAAAACTAATCCCCAACCCCTGACGCTAATTTTGACATGGTCGAAATCAGCGTAGAAGACACAGGCATAGGAATATCAAAGAATGCTTAAGGTGAGCATTAAGACCAAATTAATAATTTTGGCCCTATCAATTATTGTGCCTCTATTTACCGTTAACCTCTATCAGACGTACAGGAATGCCCTGTATGCCAGAGAACAGGCACAGATATTTACCCAGCACCTGGCCCGTATGGTTTCTGCTGAAGTGGATACGTTCCTCCATGAAGGTGAGCAAATCCTCGCAACTCTTTCAGAGATTCCAGAGGTAAAGAATCAGGAGTGGGAGAAGTGCAGCGCCCTTTTTTCAAGGCTTAAGCCCCAGTATCCATACTATGAGAATTTTTTCGTTATAGACAAAGAGGGCTACGTTCGCTGCTCCGCAGTACCTCAGGAGAAGCCGACTTACGCGGGAGACCGCTCCTACTTTAAAGAGGTGATGAAGACAGGGAGATTCACCATAAGCGAGGTGCAGATTGGCCGCATAACTCGCAAACCCGTGATTGTCACTGCCTATCCTGTTAAGGACTATTCAGGCAACCAGATTGCCATGGTCGGCGCAGGCATTTCCCTGCTAAGGGTGCAGGAAATCTTTGAGCACTTACAGCTAATCCAAAATGTGGCAGTAACTCTTATGGACCGGAAAGGAACTATTATTGCCAGCACTATAGAACCAGAGACCTATGTTTTAAAGGATGTAGGTGGTGAGCCATGGTTTCAGGAAATTACTCGAAAAGAAAGTGGAATCCTTGAGTTAGAATATTTTGGCACGCAGAGGCTGGCTGCGGTTTCTTCTCCCTCCACGATAAATTGGTATGCGGTGGTAGGTATTCCAACCGCAGAAATCTATGCTCCAGCCCAGCAGGAATTCCGAAGAGGCGTATTTTTCAACCTTCTGGTTTTAGCTCTGGCACTCGTCCTGGTTACGGTTCTAAGCCGTCTTATTACTAAGCCAATTTCCACACTTGTCCGGGGTGTCAGAGACCTGGGCGCTGGCAATCTGGATAAGAGAGTTGAGGTGAAAACCGGAGACGAAATTGGTGAGCTTTCGGATGCTTTCAATAAAATGGCAGTAGAGTTCGAGCAGGAGGTTCGTAAAAGGACAGCAGAGCTTCAGGAAGCAAAGGCCATGGCAGAGGCAGCCAATCAGGCAAAATCCGAATTCCTTGCAAACATGTCACATGAGCTTAGAACGCCCCTGAATACCGTAATAGGATTTTCAGAGGCCCTGGTAGATGGAATTTACGGAGAGATAAATAAGAAACACAAGGAATATATAACTGATATTCTCGAGAGCGGAAGACATCTGCTGTCCCTGATAAACGATATCCTCGATTTGAGTAAAATAGAAGCGAAGGGAATGGAACTTGAGTTAAGCGAGTTTTCACTCAGAGACCTTCTTAATGCAAGCCTATTGTTTTTTAGAGAAAAGGCCCTCAAGCACAGGATAAAACTTTCCCTTGAAATGGATGAAAAGTTAGACAGCATTATAGCGGATGAGAGAAAGCTCAAGCAGGTGTTGATCAACCTTTTAAGCAATGCCATAAAATTCACGCCTGAAGGGGGAAGCGTGCGGGTAACTGCACGAAAAGGGATTAGGGATTT
>JACROP010000137.1 GCA_016214385.1 Nitrospirota bacterium | reverse complement strand
GCGAGGTAGCTTCTGGGATCGGTCTTTATAATAAGGGCATTTATGTCTTCATATGGTGTGATAATTACTTCACCTGCAACCTCACCAGGCAGTGCCTCAGCAACAGTTGGTGTCACAGGAGCCGCTAACTGTGGTGACGGTGCAGGAGTAACCGGCTTCGGGGGAGCTGGCTTCGGAGGAACCTGTGGTTTTCCAGGTATAATCCTTTTTTCCACATACAGAGATCTTAAAATCTCTGCAAGCTTTTTTGCCTCTCCATTCTCTACATGATAGACAAAGGTTTTAATGGATTCCCGCTCAGTAGAAGGTATATCCAGAGCCTCAACTATCTTCATAAATTTCATCAAGCCAGATGGAGGTGCGGTAACTATCAAAATATTTGAAGGTTCATATACTATGAGGTCGGCTCCACGAGGCATGAGATTTCTAATTATATTTACGATATCACTCGCCTTGACATATTCGAGGGGAACTATCTGTGTTAAAAAGCTTGAGTCAACCTGCAATTTTACCTCTTTCCCGGATTCAACTGTTAGAGGCTGCTGTTTTGCCTGTTCTAAAGGAACGACTTTATATACAGCGCCATCCCTGACAAGGGTGAGGCCATTTACCTCAAGTATTGTCTGAAATACAGGAAAGAGGTCATCGACTGAAAATTTCTTATGGGAGCGAATTGTAACCTTTCCAGTAATGGTAGGAGGAAGGACATAATTTATTTTCAACATCTCAGCAATAGCAGAGACTACGGTGTTGATGTCAGCGCCGTCAAAATTCAGCACCACATACTTATCCCCTGCCTCCTGTTCAACCCTTATCGGTTCATCCCTCTTTAATGTCTTTATTTCAGGAATTTCAGGAGGTTTTTGCAGAGGAGGCTCAGGTGGTTTTTTCACTTCTTCGGCAGGAGGCGGAGACGGTAGGGCAGCAACTTCCTCTTTTACCAATTCTTTAGGAGCGCAGGAAACAACTAAGAAGATTGCCGAAATAAATAAAATGATTCGTAACATTGCCTTACCTCCCAATTCCCGTTTACGGAGGACGATAATTTGAGAAAAGTATAGCAAAAAGTCAGAGGAAATTATCAAGAAATTTTTAGAACAGGTTTATTTTTATCCTGAATCCTGCGTGATTTATTTATTGTTGTGGTGCAGATGCAGGTGGTGTTGGAAGTGGTGGAGGCTGAGCAGGCAAATATGGAGTCTGTGTTGTGGGTTGTACAGGCTGTGGTAAATGTGGGCTCCTCGGAGGGATGACTGGAGGCGTAGAAGGAGACCCGTCAGGTTTTTTTACAGTTTCTACCCTCGTAATTTTTACCTCTATCTTTTCCTCACCCCTAAGAAGTACAGCGTTATTTTTTCCTATCTCCTGGACAATAAAACCTGCTATTGAGTCTTTTATACCATAAGCCTTCACCGTTTTAGTTATTGGGTCTTCAAGATATGCCTTAGCTACACTTTCTGTAATTACAGTACCAATGAGTCTTGGTGGAGGGAGGGGAGGCCCTGCCTTTGAAATCTCCTCTATTTTCGGCTCTGTCCTGCTGGGCCTGAAGAGGTCTTTCTGGACAATTACCTGAAAATCAGATGCACCTTTCTTTTCCTCAGGACTCTCAGCTTCCTTTTTATCGGACTTATCCGATTGGGCCTGTTTCTGGATAGCCTTGAAGGGTATATCTAAAGGTTTTGCGAGGGAATCGTAGAGCTTAAAACTCAGAAACCCTGCAAGGGCTATGAGAATTACATTCAATAAAAAATAACTACGCAGCATTAACACCCTTCTCCTGAGTTTTATTTTTTGTCTTAGATTTATCTGTCCCTGATCCCTGCTCCCTGACCCCTTTCTTGATAAGCCCCCTCACTGTCATGGTCACATATACCTCTAATGGGTTATTTATATTGGTAACACGGACCTTCATCTCAGGGATTGTGAGTAAGAGTGGCGATGTCTCTATCCTCAAGAGCATTTCCTTTAGTTTTGCTGTTGTTGCTGTAAACCCTATTTCCACAGGGATTCCAGAATACATCTCCATATCAACCGGGCTCATGGCCCGTTCTGACTTTATGTCTGCTCTTGAGGCTATTGCCATTTCCTTCAGTATTCTCTGAAGCTCTGCTGCTGCCACAGGAGGCTTATCTCCTTTGAGAAGGCCATTGTCAAGCTCCTTTAGTTCATTTTTTGTGGCCTCAAGTCTTTTAGCTATATCTTCTTTTTCTGAAATCCTATTTAACTGTTTTAACAGGTAAACTCTTTTGGTTTCCGCATGCTCGCCTGTGGATGTCTTTATGTTGCTATACCATGTAAAAAGAAAGTATGACAGTATGATTGCGATTATTGAGCCTCCAATTAAAATGGCCTTCTTTTCCCTGCGTTGTAATCTAAATTTAAATGGCATCTTCATTGAGATTTCTCTTTATTAGATGCTGAAACAAGTTCAGCAGGTTTGACAACCACTGCCTTGATTTTAAATCCCTCTTTCCCACTGCTCTTTGTAATAGGCCCCATAAACTCCACATTTTCAAAAAACAGAGAATCCTCAAGCACTGAGATAAGCTTTGAGGATGATGCAGCAAATCCACTTATCACAAGCTCTCCCCTGTACTTGTTGTCCTTTCTTTCTGACTCTTTATAATCAAGGTTTGTAATCCAGGCATCGGCAGGTATTACATTCGTCAGCTCAGCAAGTATATCGAGTTTGCTGACGGTATCAGTCTCCACGCTAAGAAGAAATTTCTTTTTTTTGCCGAGCTCATTAAGCCCTGCTGAGAGTTTTTCGACTGCTGCCATTTCTGGCTCATTCTTTTTAATTCCCTCCTCAATTAGCCTGAGAGACTTTTTCTCATTGGACATCCCTGATGCCAGTATGCCGAGGCCGAGAAGTAGAATAACAGGCAGGGATATTTTTGTAATTAAAGGGCCGATTTGCCTCTCTCCTGCCCCCTGCTTATGGGGAAGGATATTTATCTTTATATTTCCAAGGCCAAAACCTGAGAGGCAGGCGCCGAGAGATGGAGATAGTTCCTGCATTTCAGCGTCTTTTGCACTGGTAGAAAATTTTGAGATTGGGTTGATAGCTACTACTTTTATGCCAAATTTTTCTGCTACAGATTGGGAAAGCCCCTGCCTCGTAGAACCAGGGCCTGAGAGTATTAATCTATCAATCTTCTTTATTGAAAGCCCTGAAAGGGTTTCGTTTAATTCGTGGGAAAGCTCCTCTAAAAAGACCTCTGAATTATCCAGGTCAATGGCAGCATCTTTAAGATACATGCAGGAGCCTCCTTTTATTACTGCCATGTCAGATTCTCCTGGCCTTAAAAAAAGAGAGATGCATACATCCTCACTGGCCCCGAATATCTCTGACCTTCTTGTTAATCCTAAGAGCTCCTGCCATCTATCTGCCCTGTTTCCGCTTAACTCTATTGCATTAAGGAGGCAAAATGAGGAGATATTAATAGCCTGAGGCTTAAGAGAGCTCTTCCTCAGGAACTCCATTATATTTTCCATTTTCTCTTTCTGAACAGCCACAAGCACAATCCTGTAACTATTGCCATTCTTGCCCAGGGCATGAAAGTCATAAAATACATTTTCTATTTGAAAGGGTACATGCCGCTCAACCTCATACTGCATTAGTCCCTTAAGACTATCTTTTTCTGGCGCCGGGACCTCCATGAATTTGATGATTGCCCATTTCTTAGGAATACTCACAAATACCGCTTTCGTATTAATCCTGTGCTGGCTGATAAATTTCTTTATCTCTGAAACTGCATCTTCATGCAGGTCCTTGTTAAATGGAAGGGTTATCGATGAGGCCAGTTTTATCCCTGATACAGTGTTTTTAAGACATGTGGCTACTAAAGAGTCATCCCTGAACTCAATGCCCAAAACGCTTTTGAAAAATTTATCCTTAAACCATTGCTGCCCAAAATAAATTAAATTCACGAACTCACCCGGTTATCATTCCAGTAAAGGATTTCTAAAGTCTTCTCGCTTTTTTTCAAGACCAATGCCTTGATAGCCCTCTTAATTTTATTACTACTGCCTGTGGAGATGACAGTAAAGTATGTGGACCTAACAATTCCGCCTGCCATCGGGTTCAGTATCGGCCCTGCGCTCCTCTGCATTATTATATTTTCTGCTACGGCAGGCCCGAACTTTGCCTCGAGCACAACCCTGTCAGCAGTATTTATATTAATCATGTGAGAGCTCTTTGCAGTAAGATATTGAGCAATGCCTTTATATTTTGACTCTATGTTTTTTGAGCCATAAAGAATTTCTGGTGTAATGCCTTTTACAAGGAGAAGTTCTTTAACTGTATCAAAAGGCCCGTCTTTACAGCTATATGGTTTTGGCAGAGACTGATAATAATCCTCTTCTGCTCCGTTCAACCTGTGGAGGTTGTCTGCATCCCTCCAGTCAAAAATGGAATCAATTATTGTGTCAAGCTCTGTTCCTTCTACACCTGAATACCTGAGTATATATCTTAATTGTTCGGGAGTTGCAGAATTGAGGTTTATCTTTCTGTCTTCATCTATGATTGCATAGGAATATGCGGTATTCCCGAATCTGCCTTCCCTGTCAGGACTTTTTTCCTTTTCTCCAAACATCAGGATGCCCTTTTCATCAAGATACATTTGCTCCTTTGCAGAGATGATCTCTGCCTTTGCCTGCTCAATCCCTGATAAGGCTGCATAATATGCCTCTTCTTCTTCCTTGAAGTTCCTTGTGATATTGACTTCTGTCCTCATGGAAAAGGCAAATTCTGTAACTATTGCTGTAAGCAGAACCAGCACCCACAGGACAAGCATGAGGGCAGCGCCTTCTTCGTTATTTCTTTTCATAATCCTTTAATCCTGATGGGATAGACATTACAAAGGGCTGAAATTTGTCTACCCTGACTCTTACTGCACCTGGAAGGGACTTGTCTGAATCCCATGATTCCTTCCATTCTTTTTCTTCTGAGGAGAAGTATTCAAATTTAAGCGCAGATACCTTTGAGTCGAGGACATCCCCTTCTACTGAAATTTTTTCTAAGACTTTTTTATCAGGAATAATGCCTTCCCTTAGCATGAGGGCATCGTCCTTTACAAAATAGGAGACCCATTTTAACCCGGCATCGGATGGTGTAACAAACCAGATGGAATCAGATTTGCCCTGAAAGGCAACTACCTTTTTCCCATCTATTTCTATTTGATACGGGTAAGCAGATTTTATTTGCTGGCTTAGCCTCTCTGAGAAGAACCTCAGTCTCTGGGAATTATCTATATCTGCCTCTCCTTTGTCCCATGCACGGATGCCAAGGCCGAGACTACTTCCAACTATGAGCGTGATAAGACTTAATATCGCCATGGCAATAAGGAGTTCTAAGAGCGTGAAGCCTTTTTTACTCACTTAAACTCCTCCTCCAAAACTGCCTTCAAACTCACAAGTTCCACCGACCTTTCTTTATTAGGGTCAGACCAGGATACTTTTACTTTTATCTTTAATAATTTCAATGCTGTCTCTTCGGTTGTGACAGGTGTCTCGCTGTGAGGTAAAACTTCCGCATGCCAGCGAAAGCTGTTATTTCCAGTAGCGACAGAGCCTTCTGTGAATTCTCCAGAGCCTGAAACTGGTTCAATAAACAACTCTTCCATCTTCTCTTTTGCATGAATAATAGCCCTGGTGTAATCACGAGAGGCTCCACCAGACCTGAGCCCACCTGAGAAAAGCTGCATAACCATGACAATGCCTATGCCCAGTATGGCAATAGCAACCATAATCTCAATAAGTGTGAAGCCGCTATTAGTGACGAGTCACGAGTGTCGAGTGTCAAGTGACTGTCGACTGTCGACTGACCATATGTATGTTTCTAAGTTTTTATTCATCATTTTCAACTTTTAACTTTTAACTCTTAACTCTTAACTCTTAACTCTTTTACCTTCACCCTGCCTGTAATCCACTCAACTGTTATTCGTAACATAGAGTTCTTCTGGTTTTTAAGTTCGATCTTCCCCCCTGTGGAGTCACCCT
>JACROP010000136.1 GCA_016214385.1 Nitrospirota bacterium | reverse complement strand
CGAAGTCTTTTATCTCTTCTGTAAAACAACCTTTATCATCAACCGGTGCGTATATGTCGAGGCCGTATTTTAACCCGGCCTCGTAGTCGTCTTCGCCATGCCCAGGGGCAATGTGGACAATGCCTGCACCCTCTTCTGCGGTTACGAAATCACCAAGGATTACTTTTGATTTTCTTGCAATAAAGGGATGTTCATAGGTTAAACTTTCTAAGTCTTTTCCCACATGCCCAGCAATAACGGAATATTTATTTTTTCCTAACGTAGATTTTGGATCATTTGGATCATAGAGTTGAAATTCATATCCAAACTTTTCCATGATTTTAGAATGCACTATTGATTGATTGGCTAAAACCCACACCTCCTCATGTGTGCCCAGATTTAACTTAACCTCACTATAAAGTATTTCTGGACTAAGAGCTATTGCTAAATTAGCAGGCAATGTCCATGGAGTTGTTGTCCATATAATAAAATAATGTCTAAGCTTAGGAAACTCTTTAAACCAACCCCTATCCCTAACGTCTTTAGAAATATTTTCAATTCTGAACTTCACATAAATAGATGGCGATTCTTTCTCGTAATACTCTATCTCTGCCTCTGCGAGGGCTGTAACACAGGACGGGCACCAGTGCACAGGCTTTTTGCCTTTATAGACATAACCTTTTTTCAGAAAAAGGCCGAATTCCTTTATAATAGCTGCCTCGTATGGAAAGGCCATAGTCAGATATGGATTATCCCAGTCACCAAAGACGCCAAGCCTGATAAACTCATCCTTTTGAATGCCGACAAATTTAGAGGCATATTCCCTGCACAGCCTTCTCTTTTCGAGGACTGATATGTCTTCTTTTTTTGAGCCAAGATTTTTGTCAACCTGATGCTCTATGGGAAGCCCATGGCAGTCCCATCCTGGCACAAACGGCGAATAAAAATCCATCATGGATTTGTATTTGACAATTATATCCTTGAGGATTTTATTAAGGGCATGGCCTATGTGGATGTGCCCGTTGGCATAGGGGGGGCCGTCATGTAGAATGTATGGCTCGCTGGACTTGTTCTGCTCCTGCATTTTCTGGTAGGTAGCGTGTTTTCCCCATAAGTTCAGTATCTCAGGCTCTTTCTGCGTGAGATTCGCCTTCATCGGAAATTCAGTCTTGGGTAAGTTCAGGGTTTCCTTGTAATCAGTTTTCATAATTTAAATATAGGTTTCTCCAGAAAAATATGGTTTAGCTCAATTCAAAAACCTTAACATCTTAAATGAGAACGTGTCAAGAAACGGTGAGACCTAAAAATAGATGTAGAACTTTAAAATTTAGTAATACCAATAAATTACATAGAGCAGACAGTTTCAAAATTTCTATACGACACCTTATAAAAAAGACGTTATGGATTTGACAAAAAACATTGAAACTGAAAGGCTAAAACAGAATATAAATAATTTGTCGATTATAGAAATTTTGAAACTGTCTGCTCTATGCCTATTTTTCGGTGAGACCCTACGGAGATGCGGAGTTGAAAAGCCCTGTACTTAAGTATCTGTCTCCTCTGTCAGGGAAGATTACTGCAACCCTTTTGTTCTTTCCAAACTTCCTCGCAATTTTAAGAGCAGCCCATAGGGCAGCTCCGGAGGAGATACCAACAAGGAGGCCTTCTTCTTTAGCAAGCCTTCGCGCCATATCCTCAGCATCCTCGTCAGTGATAGGAATTATTTCATCATAAATTTTTGTGTTTAAAACTCCTGGGTAAAACCCTGCGCCGATTCCGGCAATCCTGTGGGTGCCTGGTTCACCTCCTGAGAGCACAGCAGAATAGGCTGGCTCGACTGCAACAACCCATGTATCAGGTTTCCTGTCCTTCAGCACCTCGCCTATACCTGTTATTGTCCCTCCTGTTCCAACTCCAGCAACAAAGGCTTCTGGAACACCAATGTCGTTGATTATCTCCAGTGCAGTTGTCCTTCTGTGTATTTCCGGATTTGCTGGATTTTCGAACTGCATGGGCATGAAATGATAGGGATTCTTCTTCAGTATTTCCTCTGCCTTCTCCACAGCGCCCATCATTCCTCTGCCGCCCTCTGTAAGGACAAGGTCAGCGCCATATGCCTGAAGGAGAAGTCTGCGTTCAAGGCTCATTGTCTCAGACATTGTAAGTATTAACCTGTATCCCTTGACAGCAGCAACTAAGGCAAGACCAATCCCTGTATTTCCACTTGTTGGCTCTACAATCGTTCCACCAGGCCTTAGCTTCCCATCCCTTTCTGCTGCCTCTATCATCGAGAGCGCAATCCTGTCTTTAACAGAACCACCTGGATTAAAGCCCTCGAGCTTTGCCCATATCTCTGCATTTTCAGGGCCTGGAATGCGGTTTAACCTGACAATCGGTGTGTTGCCAATAAGAGATAAGGCATTAGCGTGTATCAACTTGTGACCTTTGTTTTAATTACCTCGTAAAGCTCCTCAGGCGACATTATTGCGCCTCCTGGCCTTCCATAGAAATCCACTTCAGACTTTCTGCATACAGAAAGTCTCACATCCTCTACCATCTGCCCGAGATTCATCTCAATTGTGAGAAACCTTTTTCCGTCGGCAAGCTTTCCGAGCGCTCTTTCAGGAAACGGGAAAAGTGTAACAGGTCTGAAAAGGCCGACCTTAAGACCCTCTCTCCTCAGATTTCTCACTGCAGAGGATGCAATCCTCGCAGCCATGCCAAAGGCAACAACTATAAAAGTAGCATCATCAACCAACATGGCATCATACATAACCTCTTTTTCCTTCATCCTGTCATACTTCTCTTTTAGATGCCAGTTTCTTTCCTCAAGAGCCCCCTCTTTCATCCATAGGGACTTGATAACATTGGGCTCTCTTTTAGCGCACCCTGTAATGGCCCAATCCTTGGGCGGCAGGTCTTTTGGCTCATAAGTGGTTGTCACCATGGGCTCCATCATCTGCCCAAGAATCCCATCACTGAGAATCATAACCGGGTTTCTATATTCATCAGCCTTATCAAAGGCCCTCATTGTAAGGTCCCACATCTCCTGCAGATTCCATGGCGCATAGACAAGAAGCCTGTAATCTCCATGCCCCCCGCCTTTTACTGCCTGGAAGTAATCAGCCTGACTTCCTGAAATATTTCCGAGCCCAGGCCCTCCCCTCTGTATATTCGCAATTACAGCCGGCAGCTCTGCTCCAGCAAGGTAGGATATCCCCTCCTGCTTAAGGCTTATACCAGGACTGCTCGATGAGGTCATTGCCCTTGCCCCTGTTGCAGCGGCTCCGTAGACCATATTTATAGCAGAAAGCTCGCTCTCTGCCTGAATAAAGACCCCTCCAACCTCAGGCATCCGCCATGACATATATTCAGGCACTTCATTCTGCGGGGTTATGGGATAGCCAGCATAAAGCCTGCAGCCTGCCTGTATGGCAGCCTCTGCCAATGCCTCATTGCCCTTCATTAATATTTTCTGCAAATTTTGTCTCCTTTTCATCTCTCCACACTTCAATGGCAATATCAGGGCACACGGTAGAGCATAGCCCGCAGCCATTGCATTTTTCAATGTTGACAGGACATGCCGGGTAATAGCCCATTGCATTGAAATTTTTCTCAAGGGTGATTACACCTTTGGGACAGGCCATTATGCAATAGCCGCATCCCTTGCAGACATCCCTGTTGATTATGATTTTACCTTTCATTTATGCCCTGCCCGCAGCCTTTTTAGTTTTATTCCTTAACATCTCTTTTGCGTGTTCTATTGATACTTCGGAATCACCACCGCTGAGCATCCTGGCAAGTTCCATTACCCTGTCGTCTCCCGCAATGCTTCTAACCTTTACTGCTGTCCTGCCGGCTTTCACTGTCTTTTCTATTTTGAGATGCATGTCCCCGTAAGATGCAATCTGTGGAAGATGGGTAATGCATATTACCTGATGATTTTTTGAAAGGGCCTTTAGCTTGCCTCCTACAGTGTCTGCTGCTTTTCCGCCAATCCCTGCATCAATCTCATCAAAGACAAGTATTGAAATCCTGTCCCCTCCGGATAAGAGCCCTTTGAGTGCAAGCATCACTCTTGAGAGTTCACCTCCTGAGGCAGTTTTTGACAGGGGTCTCAACTCCTCTCCGGGGTTTGGCGATATGAGATATTCAACTCTGTCTATACCTTTTGAATTGGCCTTAAAACCATCTATTGTGTCTTCCCCCTGTTCGCAAAACATCTTGATGGAAAATCTCGTATGGGGCATTGAGAGTGTTCCGAGTTCTGCCACAACTTTTTTCTCGATTTGTCCTGCAACGGCCTTTCTTTTCTCAGAAAGGTTATTTGCTTTTTCAGTCAGAATTTTCCTCAAGTCTTCAATCTCGGCCTTGAGATACTCTAATCTTTCTTCTGAGCTTTGAAGTTCATTAAGCTCTCTTTGAGCCTTTTCCTTGTAATCAAGGATTTCCTGAACATTTGCGCCATATTTCTTTATCAGCCGTTTTATAAGCTCATGCCTTTCCTGCAGGGCCTCCAGTCTTGAGGGATTAAAATCAAGACTATCTTTATAGCCCCTTAAAAACATCGAGGCTTCCTCAATCAATGGCATGGCCTCTTCTATTGTTCTTAAGGTTTCGGTTGCCCTGTTATCAATGCTGGCGATTTCCCTTATTGCATTTATAGCCTTTGAAAGACTGTTCTGAGCAGCTCCTTCTGAAGCATACAGGGAATCATATGCCTCATTTGCGAGGGATAAGAGGCGTTCTGTATTGCTCAGGATCTTCAGTTCTTCAGCAAGGGCTTCCTCTTCATCTTTTTTCAAACCCGAAGCCTCTATCTCGCCTATCTGAAATTTAAGCATATCTATTTTCTGAACCCTTTCTCTTTCCCTTACTGTAAGTTCTTCCATCTGCTGTCTCAAGGCCATAAGCTTTGCATAAACAACAGAGAAATCCTCCCTGTCTTTAAGAAGTCTGCCGTATGCGTCTATCATCTCAAGTTGGTTTTCTGGCAAAAGAAGCGACTGGTGCTCATACTGGCCATGAATGTCAATGATGTCCCTGCTTACTTCAGAAAGAGTCTGGACATTTACCAGCGCGCCATTTATATATGCCCTGCTTTTGCCTGAAGATGAAATTATCCTCTTCATGATAACCCCTTCGTCCTGCTCTATTCCCATATCAGCGAGAGTCTTAAGAGGTGGAATCTCGAAAAATGCCTCTACTGTAGCTTCTTTTTCGCCGCTCCTTATAAGCACACTGGATGCGCGTTCTCCAATGCACAGGCCAAGTGCGTCTATTATGATTGACTTGCCTGCTCCGGTCTCACCTGTAAGGACATTAAGGCCTTCGTCAAACTCTATAGAGACGTCCTCGATTATAGCGAGATTTTTTATATGTAACTCCCTCAGCATTTTTCACCTGAGGAATTATAGTTTAAGGCAGGTGAAATTTCAAATAAGCCGCGGAAGCCAGCAAGGGGTCATGGGAAGATTTTATCATCAGATAGGGGTTTATAAAGTGTATAATATTGATTTGACCTCAATTCAACAATCAATTTGACAATGCTCAGGTGGTGTGCTAAACCTATGGAGGTTACTCCCAAGCCAAAGAAAAAGGCCTGATTACGGTGATAGAAGAGAGGAGGTGAACATCTGTCAAAACTATTTAGATAAGAAGTTTAAGAAATATTCTCACAAGGAAAGGAGAAATATATGAAAAGGACATTTTTGCTTTTTAAAATTTCTATTTTGGTTTGCACTGTGGCTCTGATGTGCCTCTCAATTGGAATAGCAAGCGCCTGGGAGCCAACAAAGCCTGTAGAGTTTATAGTTCCAGCAGGAACTGGTGGTGGTGCTGATGTTATGGCCAAGTTTATCTCTCCGCTCATCGAAAAGTATAAGCTATCGCCAAAACCCTTCGTCGTTGTAAACAAACCAGCTGGTGCGGGAGCAGAGGGGTTTCTCTATGTGAAAGGGAAGAAAGGTGATCCACATGTTATTATCATCACACTGGATAATACTTTCACAACTCCTTTGGCCACAGGTGTTCCATTTAACTGGAGAGATCTCACACCTATTGCACGGCTCGCTCTGGATTATTTTGTCCTATGGGTAAATGCCGAGGCTCCTTATAAGACCGCTAAAGAGTATCTCGATGCGGTGAAGAAGGAACCGGGGAAATTCATCATGGGTGGAACAGGAACCGCACAGGAAGACCAGATCATTACCGTCATGATGGAGCAAGCCTATGGCGTAAAGTTTTTGTATGTTCCATTTAAGGGGGGTGGAGATGTGGCTGTTGAGCTCGCTGGAAAACGTGTCAGTTCAACTGTAAACAATCCTGCAGAGGCTGTTAGCCACTGGAAGGCAGGGAGACTTAAACCCTTAGCTGCCATTGACCATGAGAGGATTAACCTGCCAGATTGGAAGGATATTCCTACCATGAAGGAGGCTACGGGTGTGGATCTGAGTTATCTCATGCTCCGCGGTATCTTTGCGGCCCCTGGCATTACAAAGGAACAGCAGGATTTCTATATCGGGGTTATGAAGAAAGTGACCGAGACCCCAGAGTGGAAGAAATATATATCCGACATGGGACTGAAAGGAGCATTCTTCACAGGAGCTGACTATGTGAAATGGCTTGAACAGAAAGAGGCAATGACTAAAGACCTTATGTTAAAGGGCGGCTTGCTCAAGAAGT